>DATNKN010000073.1:0-13482 GCA_035603375.1 Solirubrobacteraceae bacterium | reverse complement strand
AGCGCTCAGGCCATCGCGCGGTCGCCTACGACGCGCGCGGGCACGGCCACTCGATGCCGGCGCCGACGCCGGATGCGTACACCTACAAGCTGCTCGCCCAGGACCTGGCGGCCGTGCTCGATCAGCTCGATATCGAGCGGGCGGTGCTGGCCGGCGCCTCGATGGGCGCGCAGACCGTGCTGCGCTTCGCGCTCGAGCATCCCGACAGGGTGCTCGCGCTTGGGCTGATCACACCGGCGTTCGACCCCGACACGCACGGCGATGGCGATGCATATGCATCGTGGGACCGACTCGCCAGGGGGCTGAGAGAGGGGGGAGTGGAGGGCTTCGTGGCCGCCTACGACCTCGATGCCGTGCCCGAGCGCTTCAGGGAGACCGTCGCGACCGTGTTGCGCCAGCGGCTCGCCGCGCACGACCATCCGCTCGCCGTGGCCGACGCGCTGCAAGCGGTACCGCGCTCGCGGCCGTTCGAGCACTGGGAGGAGCTGCGCTCGATCGGGGTCCCAACCGTTGTGATCGCCAGTCGCGACGAGGCCGACCCCACCCATCCGCTGGCTGTCGGCGAGCGCTACGCGGCCGCGATCCCGGACGCCAGGCTCGTCGTGGAGCGGCCCGGCAGCTCGCCTATCGCGTGGCAGGGGGGCCAGCTCTCCAAGGTGCTGATCGAGCTGAGCGAGTCGGCCCAGGCAAACGCGGCGTAGGCGTCCGGCAAGCGGCTCAGGCGAGCGCCGCCGAGGAGTCCGGCGCCGGTGGGAGTGCGTCCTCGACGACTGCCCCACGCAATAGCGCGGCATAGCGCCCGCCCAGCTCGAGCAGCTCCTCGTGGTTGCCGCGCTCCACGATCTTGCCGCCATCGAGCACGAGGATCTGCTCGGCGTCGCGGATCGTGGAGAGGCGATGGGCGATCGCGATCGTGGTGCGTCCGCGGGAGAGGTCGTCGAGCGCCAGTTGCACCGCGCGCTCTGTCTCGGTATCGAGTGCGGAGGTGGCCTCATCGAGGATCAGCACCGGCGGGTTGCGCAGCACGGTGCGCGCGATCGCGATGCGCTGCTTCTCCCCGCCTGAGAAGCGATATCCGCGCTCGCCCACGGGCGTGTCGTAACCCTCGGGCAGCGAGGAGATCAGCTCGTGGATCTGTGCGGCACGCGCGGCGTCTTCGATCTGCTCGTCGCTGGCATCAGGACAGGCGAAGCGCAGGTTCTCGCGAATCGAGGAGTGAAACAGGTAGGTCTCTTGGGAGACGAGCCCGACGGTGCCCGCGAGCGATTGCAGCGTGACGTCGCGGATGTTGACGCCGTCGATGCACACCTCACCCTGCTGGGGCTCGTATAGCCGTGCGACGAGATAGGCAAGGGTGGTCTTGCCCGAGCCGGTCTCCCCGACGAGCGCGGTGCGCGTACCGGCGGGAATCTCCGCGGAGATTCCCTGCAGCGTCCAGGGGGCCTCGGGCGCATAGCGGAAGCACACGTCGCGAAGGCTCACATCGCCGCGTACGTCCCGCAACGCGCTCGCGGTGGGCCGCTCTTCGATGTCCACGGGTAGGTCGAGATACTCGAAGATGCGACCGAACAGGGCGAGCGAGGTCTGAACTTCAAGGCCCACCGACAGCAGCTGTTGCATCGGGAACAGCAGTCGCGTTTGCAGCGTCGTGAACGCCACCACGGTGCCGATCGAGATGACCGCGTTGCCGTGCACGCTGCTGTAGCCGGCAAACCAATACACGGCGGCGGGCATGATCGCGAAGCTCATCTGCACCGAAGCCATGCGCCAGCGTCCAGCCATGCGCGCGCGCACCTCCAGGTCGGCCAGCTCGCTCGACTCGCTCGTGAAACGGTTGGTCAGCTCGGCTGAGCGACCCATCGTCTTGCCGAGCAGGATGCCCGACACCGACAGCGACTCCTCGACCAGCGTGGACATGTCGGCCAGGCGGCCCTGGCGCACGGACTGGATGCGGCGGCGCTCATTGCCGACGCGTCGCGTCAGCCATACGAAGAACGGCAGCAGGATCAGTGAGAAAAGCGTCAGCTGCCAGCTGAGCGCGAACATCGCCGTGACCGTCGCGACGACGGTGGCGACCGTTGAGACCGTCGAGGTGGCGGTGCTCGTGACGACATCGTCGATGCCGCCGATGTCATAGGCGATGCGCGCCTGCACCTCGCCCGAGCGCGTGCGCGTGAAGAAGGCAAGCGACATCCGCTGCAGGTGGGCATACACGGCGGCGCGCAGGTCGTGCATCACGCGTTGGCCGACCTGGTTGGATATCCACGTCTGCGCGACGCTGATGACACCGTTGATGATCGCCAGTGCGACCATGCCCGCGACCATCCAGCTGAGCAGTTCGAGGTCGTGGCCGACGATGCCCTTGTCGACCGCTTCGCGCAGCAGGAAGGGAGATGCAACGCTGAGGATCGAACCGACCACGATCAGACTCAGCAATGCGCTCAGACGCACGCGATAAGGGACGAACAGTCGCCCGATTCGTCGCAGCGAAACCTGTCTGTCGGGAATGTCCTCGGGGCGCTGCTTGGGCGTCGAGCCGCGCCCGCCCATGCGCCCGTGTCCCTCGGCGAAAGGCTGGTGGCTCACCGGGGGCGCGCTGGAGAAAAGCTCACGGCTCCGATTCTAGTGGGGGCAGCCGCCGCGCTCCGCTGGACCTTGGGCCCCACAGGCGAGCGGGGTCGTGCTGTCGCAGGGCGAGCGCCGATGGTGGCGTCTGGTGCCGCCGGATCGTAGGATGGTGGGTCGATGGACCTGTCTGCCTCGGAGATCCGCGTGCTTGGCTGCCTGCTGGAGAAGCAGCGCACCACGCCCGACCACTACCCGCTATCGCTGAACTCGCTGCGCCTGGCGTGCAACCAGTCGACCAACCGCGAGCCAGTCGTGCGGTACGACGACGCGATCGTGCGCGACGCGCTGCATCGCCTGGAGCGCCGCGGCTACACGCGCCTTGCGGGGGCAAGCCGGGCGGCGAAGTATCGCCACCTGCTCGCCGAAGCGCTGCCGATGTCGAGTGCCGAGCAGGCCGTCATGTGCGTACTGATGCTGCGCGGCCCGCAAACACCGGGCGAGCTGAAGCAGCGCGGCGAGCGCATCCACGAGTTCGGTGGGCTCGATGAGGTGCAGGCGACGCTCGCGGCGCTGATCGAGCGCGACCTCGTGTCCCAGTTGGGGCGTCGCCCCGGCCAGAAGGAGGATCGCTACACCCAGCTGCTGGGTGAGGTCGAGGGCGAGAGCGACAACGACAGCGCGGTGGGCAATGGAGCGTCTCTGATGGCGACTTCCCCACCCTTCGTTGCCCCGAGTTCCTCCTCGCATGTCATCGAGCAGCCGGACGATCTGCGCGAGCGTGTTGCCAAACTGGAGCGGGAAGTCGCGGAGTTGCGTGCAGTGCTCCCTACACGGCCATGATCCACGAGCCGATACTCGCCGCTGCACAGGTGTCCGACACCGCCACCGGCGTCGGCATTCCGGTCGCGGTTGCCGCTGGACTGGTGTCGTTCCTCTCGCCGTGCGTGCTGCCGCTGGTGCCGGGCTACCTCTCGACGGTCATCGGGGTGGCACCGGCGGACATCAAGCACGCCGGCACGCGGCGGGTGCTCGTGCCGAGCCTGCTGTTCATCGCGAGCTTTTCGCTTATCTTCATCCTGCTCGGACTCACGGCGACGCAGGTCGGCTCGCTGCTGAATGGCCACATCGGCACGCTGCGGATCGTGGGCGGCGTGCTGATCGTCGCGATGGGAGCAATGTTTCTGGCGACGCCGTTCGTGGACGCGCTCAACTTCCAGTGGCACTCCGAGTCGCTGACGAGGCTCGCCGGACGCGGCGGGCCGCTGC
Source organism: Solirubrobacteraceae bacterium (assembly GCA_035603375.1). Taxonomy (GTDB): domain Bacteria; phylum Actinomycetota; class Thermoleophilia; order Solirubrobacterales; family Solirubrobacteraceae; genus Palsa-744. Next base: position 9,648 of record DATNKN010000073.1, on the reverse strand, counting down.
TGGCGGGCGCGGCGTTCGCGATCGCGTGGACGCCGTGCACGAGCATCACGCTCGGCGCGATCCTCACGCAGGCGGCGGTGTCGGACTCCGCCGCGCACGGAGCGCTGCTGCTCGCGTTCTACTCGGCGGGCCTGGCGATCCCGTTCCTTTTGATCGCGCTCGCGTTCGAGCGCATGAGCGGCGCGCTGGCGGTCGTCAAACGCCACTTTCCAGTGATCGTGGGGGTTGGCGGGGCGGTGATGATCGCGCTCGGGCTACTGATCCTCACGGGCGAGTTCACGACGCTGAATTCCCAGGCGAACAGTTTGCTACAGGGCACCGGCCTGAACGTCTCGAACATCTGAGGACGCCGCGGGCGTTCCCGCTGTCTCAGGCGCACTCGGGCTCGCATCCGCGCCCCGGCGCTCCAGGAACCGCTTTTCCCACGCTTCCTGGTTGCGCTTGGCGTCGAGCACGAACGGCGAGTAGCCAATCGCCTTGACGATCAGCTCGTTGATCCGTCCCCACGGCGAGGGCAGTGGGCGAAGCACGTCCACGAACAGCACCACGCGCGTTTCCTCAGTGTCGTTCCACACCTCGTGGTTGAAGGTGTCGTCGAACATCAGGCTCTTGCCCTCTTCCCAGTGGCGGATATCGTCGCCCACGCGGATGCGGCACTGCTCGGCATCGCGGGGCACGATTAGGCCGAGGTGGTAGCGCAGCACGCCCTTGTAGGGGCCGCGGTGGTCCAGAATGTGCTTGTGGGGGGAGAGGATCGAGAACATGGCGGTCGTCATTCCCGGGATTTCGCGCATCAGCGCCGCCGTCTTCGGGCACGTCTGCACGCCGAGCTTGGCCGCGAAGCCGTAGCCGTAGAGGAAGTAGGTCTTCCAGTCGTCGTCGTCGGTGATCTCGATCTGATCCTTGGAGATGTCCTGAAAATTGGGCAGCGCCTCGCGGTCGGCCAAGACACCCTGTAGCTCCTCGCGGATCGTTTGCCAGTTGTCCTCGACGTGCTCGATCCAGGCAAAGCGCTCGGTGGGGAAGAAGGTCGCGTCGCCCACGAGCGAGCGCTTGCCGATGAACCGCTCGACCGGCGCGAGGATGCGCTCGCCGACGGCGATCGTCAGCTCGACGGTGCGCTCCCACAATGACTTGTCCATTGGCTCCTCCTTACGTTCGCCTGCGCGCCTGAACGTGCTTGCGCGCGTGAAAACCTGTGCGTGTCATGCATGCACGAGCGTTGTGCGTGTGAGATGTTGTCATAGCAACCGGGAAGGAATCGGACCGGGAAGTGTCATAACGTGACGTACCCCCAATTTACGGAAGCCAATCGATGGAGGAAACCCGTGAGGCCGCTGACAGCAGACAAAGCAAGGACACCCACCCGACGCATTCTGCCCGCTTCGCTGCTCACCGTCGCGCTGGGTGCGTTCGTGCTCGCGGGCTGTGGCGGTGGTTCGAGCACCACCAGCTCGGCCGCGTCGACCCCGCTCACCACGCCCTCCACCCAGGCAAGCACGGCAGCCGCGCCGACGCCGGCGGGCGCGCTCAGCCTCGAAGCCAACTCCGAAGGTCAGCTGAAATTCAACAAGACCTCGCTGACCGCCAAAGCGGGCAAGGTGTCGATCGACTTCACGAACATGTCACCGCTGGCGCACAACGTGACGGTCGAATCCTCCGCGCACAAGATCCTCGGGGCGGTGCCGACCTTTCAGGGTGGCAGCAAAACACTGACGCTCGACCTCAAGCCGGGCACCTACAAGTTCTTCTGCTCGGTGCCGGGCCACCGCATGGCCGGGATGGAAGGCACGCTCACCGTCAAGTGAGGCGTACCGGTCTGGCGCCGGTCACGCAAGCGATGCGCAAGCGCTGCCGTCCTTCGGAGCGTTGAGCGATACCCCTCGGCTGACATGGGGTCGGCCGAGGGGGGCTCAGGAGGTTCTTAGGCGGCCTCGCGCAGCGCCGCAAGCTCGGGCGACTCGGCGAGCTTCTTCAGCGCCCGCTGCTCGAGCTGGGAGGCGCGCTCGGCTGAGAATCCGAGGCGCTTGCCGATCGCGGTCAGCGTTTGCGGCTCCTCGCGGCCGGTGCCGAAGCGCAACGTCAGCACGGTGCGCTCGGTGTCGGGCAGCTTGGCGATCGCGCTGTGCACGATCCGCTCGCGCTCGTTGTCCCAGGCAGTGTCCTCAGGCGCCTCGACGTCGGAGGGCAGCAGGTCGCCAAGGGCTGTGTCGCCGTCGTCGCCGACCTGCTGGTCGAGCGAGACGAGCGCCGCGCGCTGGTGGCGCACCTCTTCGACCTGCTCGATCGGCAAGCCTGTCTCCTCGGCAAGCTCCTCGAGTGTGGGCTCGCGGCCGAGGCGGACCGACAGCTCGCGCTCGACGCGCCCGACCTTGCGGGAGCGCTGCGCTACATGAACGGGCAGGCGGATCGTGCGGCCGGAGTTCTCCAGGCCGCGCTGGATGGCTTGTCTGATCCACAGGGTGGCGTATGTGGAGAAGCGGAATCCCTTGCGCCAGTCGAACTTCTCGCTGGCCCTGATGAGTCCGAGCATCCCCTCCTGCACGAGGTCTGCCAGTGGCAATCCCTGGTTCTGGTAGCGGCGGGCATTTGAGGCGACCAGCCTCAGGTTGGAGTTGATGAGCTTTTCCTTGGCGCGCAGGTCGCCGCGCTCGATCTCCTGAGCAAGCTCGATCTCCTGTTCGGGCGTGAGCAGGGGGTAGCGGCGCGAGTGCGCGAGCAGCTGGTCGACGGACTCCGGGATGAAGGTGTCGGCCGTCATATCAATTGTGGGGGCGGGCTTCTTGGTGAGGTCTGGCATGAGCGTCTCTCTAGTTGGAAATGTCGAGGGAGCTGGCGCTGGGGAAGGGCGCCATCCTCGTAATCCGATGCTTGGAGTCGGGATTATACGCCGCGATAGTTGCGTTGTCAATCATTCTTGTTGGACTCTTCCGTTGGACGTGGTTCGACATCCTGGCCACAGCCACCTTCCCACGCAATCAGTAACCCGCGAGAACGCGATAAGGTCCGGAGTGGGCGCACTATTGCTCTACCCGTTCGCGGGCTTCAATACCAATCATCGGTCGATACTTGCCTCTTTATTAGGATTTGGGGGTCGTGCTTGGCCGCTCCGAACACGGCAGACGTGTTGTGGAGACCCAAAGTTGGCCCTCTGATGTCCGTGGAAATGCCTGTGAGTAACGGACGGCGGGTGTTCGAGGGGGCGGATGAGGGCCGCATCGTGCCCTAATCTCCTCGGCGATGAGCACCGATCCGCCTGCCGAGCAGCGCTCGCTCCTGTTCGACCCGTCGCTGCTGGACGGTCAGGTTGCGCTAGTGACCGGCGGTGGCAGCGGGCTGGGGCGCGAGACGGCGCTGGAGCTGGCCCGCTGTGGGGCGCGAGTGGTCGTCTGTGGACGGCGCGAGCAGCCGCTGCTGGATACCGTCGGTGCGTGTTCGCGCGGACTGATCGAAGCGCACGTGTGCGACATCCGCGAGGAGCAGCAGGTCGATGCGATGGTCGAGCGGGCGCTGGAGCGCCACGAGCGGATCGATCTGCTCGTCAACAACGCCGGCGGGCAGTTTCTCGCACCGGCGGAGTCGATCACCCCGAAGGGCTTTCGCACCGTGATGCGGCTCAACGTCGAGGGGACGTGGCTCGTCACGCACGCCGTGGCCACCAAGGCGATGATTCCCTCCGGCCGGGGCGGCAAGGTGTTCAGCGTGACGCTCTCCCCGCACAACGGGATGCCCGGCATGGCCCACTCCGGCGCCGCACGTGCGGCCGTCGAGAACCTGATGCGCACGCTCTCGGTGGAGTGGGCGCGCTTTGGCATCCGCCTGCTGGCGCTGGCCGCCGGACAGTTCGAAACGGAGACACTGCTGACGAAGTATCCCGCCGCGATCGTGCAGCGGATCGCCAACACGATCCCATTGGGACGGATGGGCACCGAGCGTGAGTTTGCGTGGCTGATCGCCTACCTGGCCTCTCCGGCCGGCGACTTCTTCTCGGGCGCGGTGCTTACGATGGACGGTGCGCGCGACGATTGGCTCGGTCCGTGGCCGCCGGCGCAGGCCGCCGACGAGCACGGCACGCCGCTCAGCGAGGAGCGGCGCCGATAAAGGTGGCCCAACAAATCGCCTACCGCAGTCAACACTAGGGCGGATAGCGTTCACGGCACAGGCTTGCCCCACGGAGGAGGGCTTTCGCGAAACCGATGTCAGAGCAAGACCAAAAGCAGCCAGACGCCGAGCCGAGCGAGCACAGCTCGCACGACGATGGGTTGTCCCTGGGCCGGCCACGCGACGATGGCCTTGGCGACGACGCCGAGCAGCGCCGACCGGCGCGGCTGATCGACCGGCGCACGCTGCTGAAGAGCGGTCTGCTCGCTGGTGGCGCGCTCGCGGGCGGCGGCGCGGCACTTGCCGACCTGGCCGCCAAACAGGTCACGCCGCAAGCCAGTGCGGCCGCAGGGCGCTCGGCCTTGGCCCACCACGCGGGCGACGCGGGCGTCGGGGGGCAGTCCGTCGCGGGCGCCGCCAAGAAGACGCGCGTGCCGGCCAAGCGACGCCCCCCGAACATCCTCGTGGTCATGGTCGACCAGATGCGCACCCCGCAGTGGTTCTCCGCGGGCGCGACCGCGGCGGCGGAGATCCCGAACATCATGGGCCTGGCGAGCCGAGGCGCGTCCTTTGCCAACCACTACACGGCCTCCAACGACTGCACCCCCTCCCGGGCCGCGTTGCTCACCGGCCTTTACACGCATCAGACGGGCTGCATGATCACGGGCGGGAGCACGCTCGACCCTGGCTTTCCGACGTGGGGGACGATGCTGCGCGAGCAGGACTACAAGACCTACTGGTATGGCAAGTGGCACCTGACGCACGGCGACAACCTGTGGGAAACCCAGGAGGACGCGGGAGCGCTTGAACCGTACGGCTTCGCGGGGGGCACGTTCCCCTCACCCGACGGGGCGCCGGGGCAGGGCTGGCGCGTGGACCCGCATATCCTCTCCCAGTTCGAACAGTGGTTTTCGCGCGCGCCCAAGCATTCGCCGTGGTGCACGACGGTGTCGTTCGTGAACCCGCATGACATCGCGTGGTGGTATCGCTGGAGCAGCCGCTTCGCCGCGGAGGCGAGCGCGTCGAGCCTCGTCGGCGTACTGCCGCCCAACTTCGAGACACCCGAAGAAATGGCCGCTCGCGGCAAGCCGATGCTGCAGCGCTCGCTGCAGGAAACCGCGCAGCGGTCTTTCGGCAAGGTGCCGTATACCGGCGCGGAAGTCACAGAAACGTGGCTTCCCTTTCTGAACCTGTACCTGAAGCTGCTGGGGGAGGTCGACGCGCACGTCGGCGCGGTGCTCGCCACGCTTGCGAGCCAGCCCGAGGTGGCGGCCAACACGGTCGTCGTGTTCACCTCAGACCACGGGGAGTACGGCGCCTCGCATGGGATGCGCGGCAAGGGGGCGAGCGCTTATGAGGAGGCGATTCGGGTGCCGCTGATCGTGAGCGACCCGCGCGGAGCGCTCGTCAAGGCCGAGGGTCAGGCCCGTACGGGACTCACCTCGAGCGTCGATGTCGCGCCGCTGTTGCTCGACATCGCGACCGGCTCTCCGGACTGGCGCAAGGACAGCCACTACTCGCATATCGCCGCCCGCCACGACGTGGCCGCGATGCTCGGCGACCCCGCGGCTCCCGGGCGCCCGTATGTGCTGCACGCCACCGATGAGACCGTCACCGAGTTCGCGATCGAGCCGTACGCGGCCGACGCGCCGCTGCACGTCGCCGCGCTGCGCACGCCAACGGCAAAGTACGCCACCTACTCGAACTTCGACGCGGAAAGCATCAAGCCGCTGGCGGCCGGACAGGAAGCGGAGCTGTACGACTACAGCACGCCCGCAGGGCGCATGGAGTTGAGCAACCAGGCCGGCGCAAGCGCACTGGAGGAGAAGCTCAGCGCGCGCTTGGCGCGAGCGGTTCGCGAGGAACTGCGAGGGCCGCTGCCAACCCGCCTGTACAACGCCCATAAGCGTGGGCTGGCGGACTATTTCAACACGGCCGAAGTGGCAGCGTTGAAGGCCACCGAACAGCGGCGCAAACGCGTCGAAGCCGAATCGGCGCCGCCGATCGAAGGCACGCCGATCGAAGGACCGCCGGAAGTGTCGGTCGGCGGGGAAGGCGGGCTCGGCGACTCGACTAGGCTGAGCGCTCGGCGGCGCGCAGACCGGCGAGGGTCCAGACGGCAAACACGAGGATGAGTGCGACCGCGCACGCGAAGGCGAGCAGGGTGTGGTCGAGCGCGCCGGAGATCAGCCCACGCCCGGCGCCGAGGAAAGCGGTCGCCGGGTTGACGCTCGCCACGGCGTGAATCCAACCTTTCAGCAGCGCCAGCGGCACATACACCGGCGCCAGGAACAGGATCAGGAACACGGGCGTCTGCATCAGCGGGCCGGCCTGGATCGAGCGGAAGCGAAACGCCACCCCCGCCGCCCAGCCGTAGCCGACGAGCACGAGTAGCGCCGCCAAGCCATACAGGCCGAACAGGTCGACGCCGTCGCCGGTCATTTGCATCCCCGAGACGAGCGCCACCACCGTCACCACGCTGAGCGTGATCGCGGCGCGTGAGAGCGCCACGAACACGTAGCCGAGCACGATCCCGCGCCTGTCGCCGGCAGCCAGCATCAGGCGGCGCGCGAAGCCGCTTTCGAAATCGAAGGCGATCGTGAACCCGGTGAACAGCCCTGAGAACATCGCCGCCTGCAACATCACGAATACGAACTGAAAGGCTGTGTAGCCGGCCGGGAAAGTGAAGCCAGGGATGTTGCCAAGCGCGGTGAGCCCACCGGCGAAGCTCGCGAAGAACACGAGCGGAAACACGATCGAGGGGATGAACAGGTCGGGCCGGCGCACGTAGGTGTGCAAGCTGCGCCATGCGATCGCGCGCGAGACGCCCCAGATGCCGGCGTTCTCGGTCTCTGCGCTCATGTGCGCTGCATCCTCCCGCGCAGCGTCACGACCACCAGCGCGAGACCGACGATCAGCAGGCCGATCGCCACCGCGAAGCCGCGCGCCAGCGCGGTGGTGTCCCAACCGAGCACATACAGGCTGCGAAAACCCTCGATCAGATAGGAGATCGGGTTCCAGGTCGCGACCGCGTGAAACCAGCCTTTGCTGAGCAGGTTGCGCGGCAGGTTGCTGGAGGACAGGAAAATGAACACGAAGAACAGGGGAAAGAGACCTTGTACGACCTCGCCCGAGCCGGTGCGCAGCGCCGCCACGCAACCCAGTGCGCCGAATGCTGTCGCGGTCAGTGCACCCAGCGCGATCAGCACGGGCACGCCCCACGCGCCCGCCGCCAGATTTGCGCCCGCGACTGCGCCGAGCAGGATGTAGATCGCCGATTGCAGCGCGCCGAGCGCCGCGACGCCGACGAGCAGTCCGCCGATCAGCGAGAGTCGGCGCATCGGCGTGAGCGCGAGGCGATGAAAGAAGCCGCTCTCGATGTCCTCGGCGAGGTTGGTGCCGGTGTTGATGAGCGAGAACATGCTGCCCTGGATGAACGCCACGGCGATCGCGAAGGTCACGTAGGAGTGCGTGGGGAAGCCCGGCAGGTGGGTTGCCGCCTGCAGACCGCTGGCGTTGACGGCGAGCAGCATCGCGGGGAAGAACACGATCGGGAACATCTGGAATGGCTGGCGCAGGGTCTTCAGCATCGAGCGCCGTGCGAGCGCCCCGATCTGCACTGTAAGAGTCGTGCTCACGCCGTGACGGGCTCGGCGGGAGAATCGTCCGCGCTCTGATCGTCCTCATGCTCGGCCGCACCCTCAAGCGAACGGCCGGTCTTGGCGAGAAACACATCGTCAAGGGTGGGGGAGTGCAAGCGCAGATCGGCGACCGCGATGCCCTCGGAGTCGAGTACGCGCACGATCTCGGCGAGATCGCCCGCTCCCTCGGCTAGCTGTGCGGCGACGCCGCCGGCCGAAGCGGGGGTCTGCTCGCCGAAGCGGTGAAACACACCCGTTAGGCGCTCGCGATCGGCGGGATCCTGGGGGATCGCCTCGACCGTTTGGCGACCGATCTGTGCCTTCAGCTCGGTGGGAGTGCCCTCGGCGACGATCTTGCCGTGGTCGATGATGCCGACGCGGTCTGCGAGCACGTCCGCCTCCTCCAGGTATTGCGTGGTGAGGAACACGGTCACGCCCTCCTCGGCGAGGCGGCGTACCTCATCCCACAGCGCGGCGCGGCTCTGCGGATCGAGGCCAGTGGTGGGCTCGTCGAGGAACAGCAGTCGCGGGCTGTGCAGCAGGGCGAGCGCGAGGTCCAAGCGACGCTTCATGCCGCCGGAGTACCCGTTCACCTTGCGGTCGGCGGCTTCGGTCAGACCGACGCGCGCGAGCAGTTCGCTGCCACGCTCTTCGCGCGCTCCCTTGGGCACGCCGTGCAGAGCGCTCTGCAGCTTCATGTGCTCGCGGCCGGTGAGGAACGGGTCGAGCGCCGACTCCTGAAGCGAGGCGCCGATTGCGCGTCTGACCTCAGCGCCCTGGTGCACCACGTCGAGGCCCGCGACGCGCGCGCTGCCGGAAGTGGGCGGCAATAGCGTTGTGAGTACCAGCACGGTTGTGGACTTGCCCGCGCCGTTGGGGCCGAGAAAGCCGTATATCTCCCCGGGTGCCACGCGCAGGTCGATTCCGTCCACGGCGCGCACTTCGCCCTTGAACACCTTCACGAGGCGCTCGACTTCGATTCCGTTGTCGTGGTTGGCCATGTGTTGGACGTTATAGCCCAGCCGCGACGGATTGCCTTGATTGCCGGCGTCTCGGAGCGGGCGCGCCGGGAGTGGCCTGTGGTTCACTCGGGACGTCTCGGAGCGGCTCGCGCCACGAGTGGCCTGTAGCTCATAAGGAAACGTCGCTGCCATACACGCGCTGAACTTCATCGGTGTTCTTCTGGCTCCACGCCTTGCCAAAGAACGCCTGCAGCGCCTTCAGGGCTTCCGGATACATCGTCCCGATCGCCCTCAGCGCGCGCGCGATCGGCGTGGCCGCCGTGTTGGGCGCCACCAGCACGAACGCCGCGCTGAGGATTTCCACGACGCGCAAGGTCCACAGCTCGCGGAACCTGGACATCAGCACGATCGCGACCTGCACGATGTCAAGTCTCTGCTCCACCCGTTGTGTATAGGCAACCCACCATGTCGCTTCGACGAACACTGCCCTGGTCGTGATGGCGTCGCGGTTGCTCCAGCCCTTCATCGTCTCCGGCAGTACCGAGAGGGTCGTCTGAAGCGTGAAGCCGCCGCGCCACATCGCCAGCGCGAGCGCGCCCGTCGCGGTGGGGCAGAGCTTGAGTCCGAACACCGCCACCAGCGATACCACCACGCTCCGCGGAGCGAGGTTGTGCAACCCGGTCGCGACGGCCAGCGCGCACGTGCCGGGGTCGATCGGCGGGCTCGTGTATGTGGCCACGAGCGCTTGCATCGCTTCGAGCACATTGGCCCGCAGCGCGACGTTGACGGCTTCCACCGCGTCGGCTGGCTCCAGCGCCAGGCCGGCGCTCGCATATCCGGCGTGGAGAGCCTGCATCGTTGCTGTCGCGTCCAGCGAACGGCCGAGGACCCCAAAAGCAGCGACGAGTCCCATCGCCATGCCGACCGGCGACGTATCGCCGCCG
>DATNKN010000046.1:0-3740 GCA_035603375.1 Solirubrobacteraceae bacterium | reverse complement strand
CACACGGTGGACGGTGACTCCGCCCTGCAGTTCACGCGCCGGAGACTCGTCGCGCCCGCGCGTGAGCACGTCCACGGCAACGCCCTGGGCGACCAACTCCTCGGCGAGCTTGCGCACATGGCGGGCGAGGCCCCCCTCAATCACCGGGGGGTACTCCCAGGACAGGATCAGGACGCGGCGCGGCACCGCGTAGACCCTATCTCCCCCCGCCCTTCGCCGCCTCCGACGCTGGCCCGCCGGCCAAAGGACCCCTGATAGCGGCCGCCTCAGCCGAGCTTCGCGGCTACCGGCGAGGCGACCGCGGGCAGGCGTGCGCACATGATCTCCACCGCCTCGGGATTCGAGTCGATCAGCACGTAGCGGCGATGGAGCTGGGCGGCGACAGCTCCGAGCGTGCCGCTACCCGCGAAGAAATCCAGGCACCAGTCGCCCGGTTGCGTGGAGGCACTTACCATGCGCCGCACAATGCCCTCGGGCTTCTGCGTCGGATAGCCCGTCTTCTCCGTGCCACGGGTGGGCACGATCGTGTGCCACCACACGTCGGTCGGCAGCTTCCCCCGCGCGGCCTTCTCGGGCGTGACGAGGCCGGGTGCCATGTAGGGCTCGCGATCGACCTGCTCGCTGTCGAAGTGGTAGGCGGCAGGGTCGCGCACATACACTAGGATCGTGTCGTGCTTGGAGGGCCAGCGCCGCCGCGAGCGCGCGCCATAGTCATAGGCCCACACAATCTCGTTGAGAAAGCACTCGCGGCCGAAGATCTCATCGAGCAGCAGCTTGCAGTAGTGGGCCTCGCGGTAGTCGATGTGGAAGTAGAGGGTGCCCTCGCGCGCAAGCAGCCGGTGCGCGTGCTCCAGGCGCGGGGCGAGAAACGCGAGGTAGTCATCGAACGAGTCGCGATAGCTGCTCTCGGCGAGCAGCCTGGTTGTGTAGCGCCGGCCCTGAAAACCGGTCCTGTCACCCTCCTCCCCGGAGATCGTGGCAACGGTGCGGCGTGCCTGAGCGCGCCCGGTGTTGAACGGCGGGTCGATGTAGATCAGCTGGAACGCGCCGTCGGCAAAGCGCGGCAGCAGCTCCAGGCAGTCGCCGAGCAGGACTTCATCGGCGGAGGGTTGGCATGCCTGGCTCACACCTCCGAAGGCTATGGGCAGCACCCGACATGTGAATATGGGTGGGAGACAAGATCCGTTCCGCCACCGCAGATCGCCCACGTCGCCGGTCGCCACGCCCACCGGCCGAGCCCATGCATTTATCTCGCGGGCACGATTTCGACCCACTGAAGTGGACGTCCACACAGCACCCGCCAGCGAGCGACCGGCACCGATCGTAGTACCGGCTCTCCAGCCGGTCCGACAGGAACGAGGAAGATCGCGGCGAGCGTCGCCGCACCACCATCGCCTGGCGCGAGGTTCGCGCCAGGACGTGTGATCGTGAGCGTGTGGCGTCCGGCCGCGAGGGTCGCGCGCACAGGGGTGAGCGGGTTTGTCACCAGCGAGTTGCCGTCGAGCTGTCCGCCGGCCGATCCCAGCTCGCGTCCGTCGATCGCGACATCGACCGCGCGCATCACCTCACCCTTCAACCATAGTTCCCATGTGCCAGCATGGGGCAACGTGAAGCTCGCGCGCAGGGTCCCGGAGCCGTGCATTACGATCCCCGCTCGCGTTCGCCCCCAGCCGTGAGTGCGATGGGTGCGTTTGAGCCGCACCGCAACCAGTTCGGGGGCAAGCGCGGCAACCAGGCGCACACGCGTGGTGGCGGCACGCGCAGACTCACCGCTTCCCCGCGATTCACGCGCCAACGCCACCCCGAGATGCGACAAGCCACGAGCGTGCGCGGTTGCGGCTGCGGCCACTCTGCCGACATCCGCGCACTGGGCCCGCGGCCGGGTCGGTGGCGCCGAGATAACCACGTGGGCGATCGCCGCCGAGGCGTGCGCTCGCCTCCCCCACACCTGGTAGTACACGCCCTGCCACAGCAGTCTGTAGGCCGCCGGCGGTCGCACCGCAGTCGGATCGCGGCGCGTGACGAGCAGCGGGTATTCCAACAGCGCCGACGGTGCGACCCGCTCCAGATCGACCGGCTTGCCATGACCACCGGCGGCGGCGAGCGCGGGCGGTGGGTAGACGAAGCTCGGACCGCCGATGTCCATGTCGCGCAGCTCATACAACGCGTATTCGTCGAAATCGGCAAACAGCGTCGGCCCGTGTCCGGCAAAACGCGTGTTGATCGACGCCAGCTCTTCATAGCGTGCGGTTGGCGCGAGGTTCGAGGCGTGGTATTGGAGCGCGTCGGACACGAGCACCCCACCCACCAGCAAGGAGGCCACGAGCGGGGCGAGAACAGGAATGCGCGAGCGACGCAGGGCGGAGATCCCCGCCCACGCCATCAGCATCGCCAGCGGCGAGGTGAGCATCAGGGTCTTTGCGTTCGCCCAAGTGGTCGCGTACGTGCTGAGCAACAGCCACAGGAGAATCGACAAACCGAACCAGCCGGCGAGCGCATACCAGCGGGCACGAACAGCATTTCCCACACCCACAATCGCGGCGGCGAGCACGAACGCGATCGCCACGGAGCTGAGCGCCAGCAGCACGCCCGTGGGCAGTTCCAGGTAGCTGCCGCCCAGCCACACGCCGAGCATTTGCCAGGCGCGCAAGGGAGTGTGGATGTTGCCCGGGTTGGAGGTCGACACGATCGCGCCGGCCACATTCAACGAGCCGGACACGTTGACCCACGTAGGCCACGCGGCCACCACCAGCACGAGCGTGCCCACCGCGAGCAGCCCGACCACGCGACGGGGGGTGAGCCGGCTGAGCGCGATCACACCGAGCACGAGCGCCGCGGCCAACGCCCACGCACCAAACGCCACACCAAGCACCGACACGCCCGCGGCGACCAGCAGCGCAAACGGGATCGCCCCGCGCGCGCCCGCGCCCAGCCAGCGCCGGTGTGAGACGACCAGCGCGCCCATGCTCAGGATCAATGGCAACGAGGCGACCTCCTTGACCGAGCCGATCAGCTCGTACGCGTACACGAGCGCCGGAAGCGTCACGGTGAGCGCTGCCAGCGCCGCCCACGCGCCGTCGAGCCCCACCCGCTTCACGAGCACCCACGACGGCCCCGCGGCCGTGGCGAGCATGAACGCCACGAACGGCTGGAAGGTCCAGATCAACGGCAGCCCCAGCAGAAACGAGCTGCCCCCATACAGCGTGTCGGCGCCGGAGGGGTAGCCGGAGGCGTAGTAGTTGTGCATGTACAGGCCGTATGAGTTGCGCAAGTCCAGGTGTGAGTAGTCCTGGCCGTGGCGAATCAGGAAATCGGCGCCCAGCATGTGCACGGCGGAGTCGGCGAGCGCCATGTAGGAGGAGAACGTGGGACGCCCGGCGAGCAGCACTGGGGCGAGCGCCAGCAGGTAGGCGAGCGGACACACAAGCAGTTGCCAGCGCGCGGTGCGCGCTGCCAGCACCAGCGCCCGTGCCCTCTCGCGAGCAAGCCCGAACCCCGCGAGCGCGACCGCGACCAGCAGGTAGGGCGTGGCCGGCGCGAGCGGCGTCACATACGTGCTCAGCTGCGACACCGCGATCAACGCGGCGGCGCCCACCGCTCCCAACAGCATCGCCGCCAGCCAGCCTCCGCTCACCCTGTCGACCAGCAGCCCCGCGCCGACACACAGCAGCGCGAGCACCAGCGGGTAGACCAGCGTCGTGAGCACGAACATCGGCGGCGGCCGATGCTACACGCGGCCC
>DATNKN010000045.1:0-3126 GCA_035603375.1 Solirubrobacteraceae bacterium | reverse complement strand
AGCAGGAGATCGAGGCGGCCTCCAGCAGCGAGGCGGTTGAGGAGCTACGGGTGCGCTATCTCGGGCGCAAGGCCGAGCTGCCGCAAATGCTGCGCGGTGTCGCCTCGCTCGAGCCCGAGCAGCGTGGTGCGGTCGGCCGTACAGCCAATGAAGCGCGTCGCGCGCTCGAGCAGCTGATCGAGGCGCGCGCCGCTCAGCTCAGCGCCGGCGAGCTGGACGCGCGGCTGGCGAGCGACACGCTGGATGTGACGCTCCCCGGCACTCCGCCCCAGCCGGTGGGCAGGCTGCACGTGCTGACCGCCACGATGCGTGAGCTGGAAGACATCTTCCTCGGGCTCGGCTTCACCGTGATGGAGGGCCAGGAGGTGGAGACGGTGCACTACAACTTCGACGCGCTCAACCACTCGCCCACGCACCCCGCACGGGCACGCACCGACACGTTCTATGTGTCCGACGGGGTCGTGCTGCGCACCCACACCTCGCCGATGCAGGTGCGCGCGATGGAGGCGCACCCGCCGCCCCTGTATGTGGTGATCCCCGGGCGCGTGTACCGGCCCGACAGCGACGCCACCCACACGCCCCAGTTCCACCAGGTGGAGGGGCTCGCCGTCGATGAGGACATCACGCTCGCCGATCTGAAGGGCACGCTGCTCGCGTTCGCGCGCTCCGTGTTCGGCGAGGAGCGCGACGTGCGCTTGCGTCCACACTTCTTCCCCTTCACCGAGCCGAGCGTCGAGGTGGACGTGTCCTGCTTTCACTGCTCCGGCGAGGGCTTCATGAAAGACGGCTCGCGCTGCCCGCTCTGCAAGGGCGAGGGGTGGCTCGAGGTGCTGGGCGCCGGCGAGGTCGATCCGAACGTGTACTCCTACGTGCCAACCACCGAGAGCAACGCACCCGGGTACGACCCCGAGAAGGTGCGCGGGTATGCGTGGGGGATGGGTGTCGAGCGGATCGCGATGCTCAAGCACGGCATCCCCGACCTGCGCCTCTACTACGAAAATGATTTGCGTTTTCTGGAGCAGTTCGGATGAAGGTTCCCCTGAACTGGCTGCTCGAATATTGCGATCCGAAACTCGACACCGCCGCGATCGAGGAGCGCCTGACGATGACTGGCACGAAGGTCGAGACGATCCTCCACCATGGCGTGCCCGCGACCGAGCGCTTCGTCGTGGGTCGCGTGCTGAGCGTCGAGCCGCACCCCGATGCCGACCGCCTGAAAGTGTGCACGGTGGACGTGGGCGAGGGCGAGCCCGCCGGGATCGTGTGCGGCGCGCCCAACGTCGCGACCGGACAGACCGTCGCGGTCGCGCTGCCGGGCGCGAGGATGCCGGACGGCACGAAGATCAAGGCGGCGAAGCTGCGCGGCGTGCCCTCGAGCGGGATGATCCTCTCCGCCGAGGAGCTTCAGATCGACAACGATCACAGCGGCATCATGGTGCTTGACGAGCTGACGCTTGACGCGGAGCTTGCCCCCGGTACGGCACTGGCTGACGTGCTCGCCATCTCAACGGACGTGCTCGAGCTTGAGATAACGCCAAACCGCCCCGACTGCCTCGGCGTGTATGGGGTGGCGCGCGAGCTGCACGCCGCCACCGGCGCGCCGCTCGCACCCGAGCCCTGGCTCGAGGACGCCGGCAGCTCCGGCCCGCTCGCTGTCGCCGAGGTCGCGGTTGAGTGCCCTGACCTGTGCCACCGCTTCACCGCGCGCGCGTTTGAGAAAGTCACGGTCGGGCCCTCGCCGCCATGGTTGAAGGCGCGCCTGTCGGCAGCCGGGCAGCGACCGATCAACAACGTGGTGGACATCACCAACTACGTGATGTTGACTTGCGCGCAGCCGCTGCACGCCTTCGACCTCGACCGCGTCGTGGGCGCGAAGCTCACGGTCAGACGCGCGCGCGAGGGCGAGCAGGTGCTGACGCTCGACGGTCAAACCCGCACACTCGACGGCGAGATGGTTGTGATCGACGACGCGCAGGGGCCGACCTCGATCGCGGGCATCATGGGCGGCGAGCGCTCGGAGGTGCATGCCGGCACGACGCGCGTGCTGATGGAGGTAGCCAACTGGAGTGGGCCCAACATCCACAGGACCTCGTGGTCGCTGGGCCTGCGCAGCGAGGCGTCCTCGCGCTTCGAGAAGGGGCTTGCGCCCGAGCAGTGCGCCAATGCGCAAGCGCTCGTCACGCGCCTGATGATCGAGCTGTGCGGCGCGAGCGTGTTGCCCGGCACGATTGACGTCGGCCTCGAGCCGGCGGGTGGGTGGGGATCCAGATCAACGATTCGCTTGCGCGAGCGGCGCGTGCGGGAGATCCTCGGGATGCCGGTGGCGCGCGCGCGCCAGGCAGAGATCCTGCGGGCGCTCGATTTCGGCGTCGCCGAGATCAGCTCCGAGCCCGGGGGTCAGGCAACCTCATCCGGACTGCATCCCGACAGTGAAGGCGACGGTGCACTCGAGGTGACGGTGCCGCCCGTGCGTCGCCAGGACGTCACGCGCGAGGCCGACCTGATCGAGGAGGTTGCGCGCATCAACGGACTCGCCGCGTTGCCGGCGACGCTGCCAGCGCGCCGTGGCGCCTACGGCCGGCTGTCGCGGACGCAGCAGTTGCGCCGTCGCGCCGCGGATGCGCTCGTCGGCCGTGGCCTTTACGAGGCGGTCGGCTGGACGTTCACCGCGCCAACCCTGCACGACAAGCTGCGCCTCCCGGCGGAGGACCCGCGACGGCGTGCGCCCGTGCTCGAAAACCCGCTGTCGGAGGACCAGTCGCTGCTGCGCACGACCCTTTTGGGCTCGCTGCTGGATGTGGCCAGCCACAACTCAGCGCGCGGCATGGCGGACCTCGGCATTTTTGAGATTGGGAGGAGGTTCGTTCTCGGCGGCGATAGCGGGGCCGGTGGCGGCAACGCCTGCGAAACGGGAGTGAGCGAGAGCCAATCGCTTGCGGTGCTGCTCAGTGGGCGTGTCGTGCCCCCGACATGGGGTGCGCCCGATCCACCGCGGGCGGACCTGTTCGCGATCAAGGGTGTGCTCGAAGCGCTCGGCGCCGCGCTGCGTGTCGAGCTTTCCTGCCGGCACACCGATCGGCAATCGAAGGGATCGCCGATCGGCCAGCAGCCGTTCCTGCACCCCGG
>DATNKN010000040.1:0-6261 GCA_035603375.1 Solirubrobacteraceae bacterium | reverse complement strand
CGATCCTCAGGTTGTGCTTGTCCTGGATGTCTTTGATCGTGCCGAGCGTCCCGTTCTCCACTTGTGGTTGTCCTCCGGGTTGGAAGAGTGGCTTTGTAAAAATCACCTGGTCACCGGCGGCGAGCTGGTAGGGGCGGCCGGATAGCTCGGCGCGGTCGTTGCCCAGCTCGCCTTGCATGTCGCGATATTCCTGGGCCTGCTTGTTTAGCCGATCCAGCTCTTGGTTTGAGCTGTCGGTCAGCATCACCGTGCGGCCCTCTGGGTTTTCCAAGCGCTGCTCGTTCCAGTCGGCGACCATCTTCTGCGCGGCCTGCTCGCGCGTGTCCGCTATGTGCAGGCGATCCTTGGTTTGGTAGGCGGCGAGTGCCTTGGTCGCACTGCCTTCGCGGATGTGTGCCCACGCTTCTCGCTCCCACTGGTTCTCCGCGCGATGCACCTCTGTGAGCCGGGCGGTTGGGGCGCGGGCCGTTACGTGGTCGAACAATCCTCCCGCACCGATCGGGGAGAGCTGCGCGCTGTCACCGACCAATACGAGCTTCGTGTCCTTCTCGGCTGTCCGCTCTACGAGCTGGTTGAGACGGTTTGTGTCTGCCATCCCTGCCTCGTCCATCACAATGACCGTGTTCTGGTCGATGCCGATCGTGCCCGACTTTATTCGTAGGAGCAGCGCGTCGGTCGTCACCGACTGGTCGGTCTTCGCGTCGGCTCCCAGCCGCTCCGCCGTCGCGCCCGCGACCGCCGTCCCGATCACGGTGTACTCGTCGTTTTTCCATGCGTTGGTTGCTGCGCCGAGCACGACTCCCTTGCCCGTCCCGGCCTGCCCGATCAATGCTGTTATCCCGCCCTTGCCCGTGATGCTCCGCAGTGCTTGGCGTTGCTCTTGGCTGAGCGGAGCGCCGATCTCGCGCTGCGTGTCCTGTTCGGCCTGTCTGAGCGATTGCTCGCGCACGGGTGCTGCTTGCTCGTTTGCGCGCTGCTTGACGGTCGCGATCGTCCGCTGCTCGCGCTCGCGCAGCTCCCTTGTCGTCCACTTCCCGTCGCGTAGCTGGATCAGCTCGCCCGAGTGCGCCAGGTCCTTGACTAGTTGTTGCGCTTCGCTTGGATGGCACACGCCGGCGGAGCGCTCGTAGGCGATCGCATACAGTTCGCGCTCGCTCACCATCGAGCTTTTCTCCGTCACCGCCCGTATTAGCTCGCCCGAGAAGCCGGGGGAGTGCGCGAGGGTGCGGTCCTGGGTTTGCGCCTGCTCGGGTGTGTTGAACAATCCGTGGGCCTTCTCGGGCGTGAGGCCATGCTCGGCCGCGAGTCCCCGCCATGCCTGATCCACCTTCTCTGGCGCGAGCGATGACTTCGTTCCGCGCGTCCCCGTCGTCAGCTCGCCCAGCTCGCGCGCGTTGGGCTCGCGACCATACTGCGAGCGGAAGTCACGCGCGGCCTTTTGGATCTCACCGGTACGTGTCGACCAGCGCTCCGCCAGATCCTTCGGCACGCCCTTGACCTGGAAGTAGCGTGCGTCGTTGCCGGTCCCGCGCTCGACCTGTATCCCGAGCGTTTGCAGGTTCTGCGCCAGCACCGAGCGATACCACGCCCCGTTCTCCCTTGCGCTCAAGAAAACCTGGCGGGAATCAACGGCGGCGAACCTCCCGTCTTGGCGTTCCGCCGCGAGCACCACCACGTGGGTGTGCAGTTGCGGGTCTGGCACCCCCTTTTTCTCCTGGGTGGCTGTAAGGCGGCTTGCGTTGTGCGTGAACTTCGACGCCACCACGCTCCGTGCGCTCTGCCATTTCAGCTCGCCCGCTTCACGCACGCGCACCAGCTCCACGTCGCGCTGTACGTGTCCCATCGCGCTCGACACCGCGTCCTTGTGAGCCTTCTCAAGCAGCGCTCGATGCTCGGGCGAGGACGCCGCCCATAGTGCCGAGACGTCCTTCGGGGGGCTGAAGCTCATATCGATCCCCGCGACCTTCGTGCCATTCCCGCCGCTGGCCCTGATCTCACGGCCGTCGTTGGGGGCGTGGCCGTTCATCAGCGCGAGCAGTTGATCGCGCGTCACTGTGCGGTCGGTTGAGATACCTAGCGATGCGAGCGTCATTGGCGCGCCGTGCCATTCCCCGGCGGCGCCCTCGCCGTCCTCGTCTTGGGGGTCGATGTAGTAATCGCCGCGTTCGGAGGTCGAGGTCAGATACGTCGCGTATTTGTCCGCGTCAGCGCCCTGCACCTTGTGACTGGTTTGCATACTTTCGACCGTACGATGCGCCTGTTGGTCGCACAAGGGCACGACGGTGAAAGCGCAACTCAGCTCAGTTCACATCGCTTCAGATGAGTAGTCTTAACACTTCGGTAAGGGTGTTCTTCGGGTCACAGCACCATCGGTGCGTATAGTCTGCATCGCGTCGGGCGGGCCTTCTTGGGGCGACTGCACCGTTTCCTGCCTGGGCTTGGGCAGAGCGGCGTTTTACCCTGGGTCGAGGGGTCGGGGCCGACTCGGCCCGGACCCGACCCCGACGGGTGACGCTTGGCTTTCTTTTACCGTGGGCGTGGGGTTGGGTGGTTCGCTAGAGCTTGTTTGTCTTGTGGCTGAGGTTTGCTGTGTCGATCCCGAAGTGCGCGACGAGTTCTCGTCGGCCGGTCTCGGTTATGCGTAGGGCTCGGGGTTCGCGGCGGGGTGCGATCCACTTGCGCTCGCGGAACGTGTTTAGCAGTGCGGCGCCGAGTGCGCCGGCGAGGTGGTTGCGTCGCTCGGTCCAGTCGAGGCATGGTCGGGCGAGTGGGCGACGCCCGCGGCGCAGTTCGTTGGGGTTGATACCCAATGCTTGCAAACGTTCCGTGCCGACTGTGGTGAGCTCGATTCGCTCGGCAGTCACAGTCAGGGTGTCGTTTGCTTGGAGCTGGTCGTACAGGGCGGTTGCGACGGTTCCGGCGAGGTGGTCGTAGCAGGTGCGGATGAAGCTCAGCTCGAAGCTCGCTCGGGGCGGCGACTCCCTCGGGTTTGGCGCGAGCGCCATGATCGTCTCGATGAGGGTGGCGACCTCGGGTCCGGCGAGACTCCAGTAGCGGTGGCGTCCCTGCGCCCGGACGGCGAGCAGCCGACCGTCGGCGAGCCGGCCCAAGTGTTCGCTGGCGGTCGAGGGCGCGATCTTTGCGAGGCGCGCGAGTTCGCCGGTCGTACGGGCGCGACTGTCCATCAGCGCTTGCAGCATCCGCGTGCGCGAGGGGTCGGCGAGCAGTCCCGCGATGGTGGCGACGTTGGTCTCGGCTGGCATGCGAATCGGTCTCCGAGCCTACCCGAGCACGTTTCGGTGCGTGCCGACACGATGTCAAACACACTTGGTCGCAATGCAAGCGAGACCCGTGACTATCGAGCGGCACGTGCAGCATTTTCGGGTGGCCGGAGCGATGGGCGAGCCGGCCCTGTTCTCGTGGCGTCAATGTCCGCCCGGCGTCTCGCCGGGGACGGGAGCGCCGCTCGGGCGCGCTCCGAGCAATGGGAGCGCTACCTGCAGCTGGCTGCGATGTTGCGCCCCGAGCTGCTCGAGATCCGTGGGTTCATCGACAACGAGCGCTACGCCAGTCAGCGCACCGCGGGACGCCTACTGTCGTTGTCCACGTGGGAGGACGAGAAGGCGCTGGTTCGCTGGCGTACCCACGCGTGCCATCACGAGGTTCAGCGTCGGGGGCGCTTTGAAGTGTTCGAGGACTACCACCTACGCGTCGGCGAGGTCCTCAGCGACAGCGACCGGGACGGTCTTACCCATAGCCGGGTCGAGGTGACCAAGGTCGGGGTCGCGCCGGCCGTCACAGTCAGCGAAGCGGCTCCGTGTGAGGATCGGTGCCTTCCCGAGTCGACGAATCCGCTTGCCCCCGAGTCTGCGGTAGACATGCTCGACGCCGAGTCCTACAGCGCTATCACGACCCCGGGCAAGCGTCTTCTGCTCGCCTCCTGGCGCAGCGACGATGCCGCCGGCGCGTGGATCGAGCGCCAGTCCGAGGGCGCTCGACACCGCCACATTCGCGTCATCCGCGACTACGGCTTGCACAGTCGCGAGGAGGCGCCACAGTATTTCGCCGATACGCAAGATGTCGTCCAGGCAGCCCGTGTCGGCCTGTAGTGCATTTCGTGCGATCAGTCCTACATACCCGCGGTGCGTGAGCGCCGGTCTTCGATTCGCTGGCGCATCTGTGGATAGCGCGTGTCGTGGAAGCGTGTGGGGAGTGCGTCATGCTCTGCGAGAACCGCTTGGAATGGCTCGACACTCAAGTCGATTTCTGCCGTGCGGAAATGGATGTTGCGCATGCACTTGCGGAAAACGCGCTCGTTGATGCGTAGCACCGCCCTGACTCGCTCGGGGGAGGAGTTGTCGTCGAGCAGGTAGCGCGACCATTCTCGGGCGCACAAGATAGACGCCTTCAACTGGCGCATCGCAAGCGCGTCGGTCTTGCCCAACACCTGCGCGTTGTATATCCGGCTCTCCATGCACCGCTCTGGGTGCATCACCCAAACGCTCACCTCGTGGCCGGGCTCGTTTGTCGGGAAAAGCAGTCGCACGGCCGTGTCGCGTATGTCATGTGCGCGCAGCCCAAGGGGTTGGTCGATGAAGTCAATCTCACGCTCAATCCCATCGGCATCCACGAACAACACGAGGCCCGTATTGGGCGTGTGGTCGTCCATGCTCGCGATGCGCATCCGCGCCTGGAGCAGCTCGGCCGCACGGCGCACGGCGCGCGTGTTCCCCTCGAAATCGATGTCCTTGCTTGCGATTGGCGCAAGCGCCGCGACCTCGCTTGAATGCTCTCCGAGGAAGCGCGTCCAGAACGCCACCGCCTGACCGCCCACGAGCACGATCGCGCGATCCTCACTCAGCGGCTCCAACAGGCCGAGTATTCGCCCCACCTCCTCATGGCGGAGGGGCGGCTTGGCACTCACGTGTGTCTACCCGAGCGAACGCGACGCCGCGAGGTCCACGCGTGCGGAGGGCGCAAACGACACAAACAGCTCGTTCTCCTCGCGCAACTGCGCGGCGGACTTACGACCTGAGCGCAGATCGTGCTCGTCCCGCTCGCGCGACGCCTGCTTTTCCGCGGCGCGCACTCCAGCGTCGAGATGTTCATCTTGATCTTGCATCGCACTCCCATCCTATCTGATGGCTTGTGTCGCCAAACGTCGCTCGGCGGCACGCGCTCGATGGTCATAGCCGTCAGGCCAGTAAGTCGATTACGTCCGGGTCGGCGAAGGTTCGCTTCAAGGCGCGTCCCGTTCTGCTGGGCTCGTCGGAACAAGGATAGGCCTATGCGTGATCTTGATTCCATTTCGATTCTTTGCGGCGACGTCAACCGGATCGTGCTTGTCGGTGAGCTTGGTTGATCCTCCGGAGGTTCGGGTGCTGGACGAGCGCAGCGCCGTCTGTTTTCTGCGACTGGCGTGTTGCTGGCATCAGCCAGTGGGTGCGGTCCGTGAGCTTGATCCGCAGTACGTGAACGTGCTTTTGCTTGGTGGCTATGCGTTGAAAATCGCTCGTTATCTGTATGCCGAGCGGCGCGTTGTCGTTGACGGGACACGGCGCTCCGCGCAGTGGGAGACGGCGGATGCTCGCGAGCATGAGGAAGTGTGTGTGCTCGCGCGGCGCGTCGAGTTCCTTGGCCCGCCGCCTTGGGAATTCGAGCGAGCCCGCAGACGAGAGGATCGGTTCGGCGAGGTTTGGCGTTCCAGTGGTGATGGGGCGCTGCTCGCGCCCGGCGAGCGCATTGTCGGGTTCAGCGAAGACGTCTGGCTGTGAGCAGGGCTCGGGATTCAGACAGGTTTTTTCGTCGGCTTGATGTTGCTCGTTCGCTAGATCCTGTGCGTCGCGCCGAGGGACGGCACGACTTTGAGCTGGTCCTACCTAGATCGCGCATCGTGCTCATATGGGTCTATCGCTCGAGGATCTCGATGGCGTGCTCCTCTAGCGGGATTGTCGCTGTGATGTCGAGTGTGGCGAGGAGGTCTTGTAGGCGGTGCAGGTGGTCATAGAGGCAGAGTCGGCGTGTGTGCATTACGGGTAGCTGGTCGTGGTGGTGCTCGGCGGCGATGGTTTCATATGCGTCCTTGGCGAGCAGCAGGTGGGAGGCCAGGGTGGTGGTGTGCTTATGTCCGGTGTAGGTGGAGTAGAGGCTGATCGCGGGCTCGGTGAGGATGGTGGCGAGGATGAGAACATATGCGCCGGCGCTGGTGGCGGTCGTGTAGGCGGGTGTCGGTGCGCCGTCGATCAGCAGGCGGATTGGGAT
>DATNKN010000035.1:0-2455 GCA_035603375.1 Solirubrobacteraceae bacterium | reverse complement strand
CGCTTTCGGGTGCTCGGACCCAGTACGGTCGAGCGGCTCAAGGGGATCGCCGAGAACGCCGCTCCCGGTTCGGCTAGCAAGCTCGATCGGGCGCCCACCCTTGTTGTCGCATCGGTCTACACGCACGGTGACGGCGCTCAGCAGACGGAGGATCTGCTTGCGAGCGCGGTCGCCGCCTATCTGGTGCTACTGGCTGCCCATGGGGCGGGGCTCGCCGGCTACTGGCGGACCCTGCCGCTCCTCGACTCACCTGCCGGCCGGGAGGTGCTCGAACTCGACGCTCTCGAGACCCCGATTGGGCTGCTCCACCTCGGCTGCCCTCGCCAGGAACAGCATGTGCCCGAGCGGGCACCAGTCGCCGATTTCGTGCGTCACTTGCCCTAGGCGTTGCGGCGTCTCACCGATGTGAAACAGCCCAGTCTCATCCAGGGTGAAACCGGCAGCGAGAGACTGTTCGGCTAACCGCTTACTGCCGCAAGGCCGGCGCCTCAGCAGGTGTCGCTGGCGGCCTCGCCGCACCCGCCGCTGGGCAGTTGTCCGCCAGCGGCGCGCAGCAGCAGGGCGTGCAGTGTGGCACGCTCCTCGTCGTCGAGCGCCCCCAGCACGTCGTCCTGCACGGCAGCCAGCGCGCGTTCGGCGCGCTCGAGCGTCGCTCTCCCCGCCGGGGAGAGCTCGACGATGTGGCGCCGGCGATCCTCGGGGTCGCGCTGACGCACGAGGAACTTGTCTCGCTCGAGGTCGTTGAGCAGCCCGACGAGGTTGCTCGCGTCGATGCGTAGCGCCTCGGCGAGCGCCTGCTGGGTGGCGCTGCCGTGATCGCGCAGCAGCGTCAGGGCAACGAGATGGAGGGGACGGAGCCCCAGCGGTGCGAGTGCCTCCTCGGAACCGCGACGCGAGACTCGCGCGAGATGGTTGACGAGCGCGAGCGACTGGTGAGTGACGGCGTTTCGCTCAGCGGTGGCGGCCATCAGTTCATGGTAGCCGGAAAATCCTTCGTGCTGCTATAACGCTTGATGCTAGCCCAATCATCATCCGCGAGCGAAAGGCTTTCCGATGGCCAACCTACTGCACATCGACTCCTCGATGCGCACCGAGCAGTCCCGCAGCCGTGCCCTCTCCCGCCACTTCGCCGAGGCCTGGCGATCCGCGAACGCCGAGGGCGCCGTGGTATATCGCGACCTCGCTGCTGACCCAGTCCCACACCTCGACCACGATGCGTTCAGCGCGAACTTCACGCCAGCCGAGGCCCGCACGCCCTACCAGCACGAGGCACGCGCATTGGCCGAGCGGCTCGTCGGCGAGCTTCTCGAGGCCGACGACATCGTGATCGGGATGCCGCTCTACAACTTCGGCGTGCCGAGCACGGTTAAGGCGTGGTTCGACCGCCTCGTAGTGCCCGGGCTGACCGTCGGTGGGCAGGGAGGGCTACTGGGCGGCCGCACACTCACGGTCACCGCCGCACGCGGCGGGGGCTATGGACCCGGCTCGCCACGCGAGGGATGGGACCACCGCGAGCCATGGCTGATCCACGCCTTCGAGCAGCTCGGCCTCACCGACGTGCACTTCATCCATGCCGAGCTCACACTCGCCCGCGAGAGCCCGGCGATGATCCCGCTGGACCTCGGTGCGGCTGAGGACGAAAGCCTTGCCGAAGCACACGCGGCAATCGACGCGCTGTTCCATCCCGACGCGTTGCCCACGCGCTGAAGAGCACCGATCCGGCCACCGCTACACGACTGCGTGTGGGCGAATGCGGTTCCACACACGTACGATCTCGGGTTAGTGGCCTGCGCGTCACAGCAAGGGCCACCGCTCGGCCTGCTCGTGCCGTGCTGGCGAAGCAGCGGTCACAGCCACGCACTGGCTCACTGGCGCATCGAACGAACAGCACGAGGACTTTCGACCACACCCTCAGAACAGACCCAGTGAGACCTTCAGGGTTCATGCGACAGCCTCCGTCCAAGGCAGTAGCGAGCGTGTGGTCTACCGAGAGTGTTGCTCCTCCGCCAATGTGGGAGCGGCTCCAAACTCGCTACCGGCCTTCGGCCTGCGAACATGAGCGCAGTGACCATTGCCGAGCTTTGGCGTCGCGGTCAGGGGGGCTGGCCGCGACGCTTTCCCATTGCGCAGTTCCCGAACCTGCCGCTGTTGCTCGCGTTCGCGGGGTGGGGACTAGCGGCCGAGGCAGTTGGCACCGCACATGATGTCGGTCGCGCGGTCTTCACGATTGGCCTCGCCGTGTGGGCCTGGAGGGAGGCGGTGGCCGGGGTCAACTGGTTCCGTCGTCTCCTCGGGGCAGGGGCGCTTGTCTGGATCGTCGCCGGCCTGGCCGGCGAGCTCAGGGGCCACTGAGCGAGTTGGCGCTGCTCGTCTGGAGTAGCAGGGCTCTCGGTCCCTTCCGAGACGCTCGCGTCTCGCGCGAGGCGACGCAGCGCTCGATCTCCGCCTCAGGCTA
>DATNKN010000023.1:0-4176 GCA_035603375.1 Solirubrobacteraceae bacterium | reverse complement strand
GGGATGCGCTCCCAACGCACCGGATCCCCGTACTGGACGGTGGTCTTCGGGAACTGCAGGCGCTTCCAGTTGCGGATCTTGCTCGACCCGTGAATCGCGATCGGCACGATCTGGGCGCCCGTTTCAAGGGCGATGCGCCCGATGCCGGCCTTGGCGTGCTCGGCCAGTTTGCCGTCGCGCGAGCGCCCGCCCTCGCAATACATCGTGATCGCGCCACCGCGCGCGAGGATCGCATTGGCGGTGACGAACATCTCCTCGTCGCGTGCCCCGCGACGTACCGGGAACACGCCGCCATGGGTGTAGACGAACTGCATCGGCGGCTTGAAGAGTTGCGACTTGGCCATGAAGCGCACCTTGCGGCGGATGTAGCAGCCCATCAGGAAGTGGTCCATGAAGCTGAAGTGGTTGGGCGCGAGGATCACTGCACCCGAGCCGGGCACCTTCTCGGTTGAGATCGGGCGCGCGCGGAAGAACGTGTAGGCGTACAGCGAGGTGAGCAGCCGCGTCGCCTCGTAGCACCAGTCCGGTTCGCGCGTGCGCGCGCGCTCGTGGAAACGGTCGAAGTACTCCTTCGGGCGCGGGTCGGTGTAGACCTGTTCGCGCATCGGGGCAAGATCGGGCATCTATGTGGCTCTACATCGCCGGGGGGCCGAAGTTACATCAAGTGCGGCAGCCCATCCCGCGAGCAGCGTCTCACGCTCCTCCGCGCCCATGCGCGGCTCATAGTGCGCGCCCTGCCGCCACCCGTCGCGCACGTCGGACACGGTCCACGCGCCAATGCCCACACCCGCCAGGTAGGCGGCGCCCAGCGCGGTCGTCTCGGCTATCTCGGGCACGAGCACCGGCACGCCGAGCACGTCGGCCTGGAACTGCATCAGCCACGCGTTGGCGGTCGCGCCGCCATCGGCGCGCAGCTCGCGCAGCGGCTCGCCCGACGCCTGCTCCATCGCCCGCAGGGCGTCCACCGTCTGGTAGGCGATCGCCTCGAGCGTCGCGCGCGCCAGCTGCGCCCTGCCCGTGCCGCGCGTCAGCCCGACGATCGTGCCGCGCGCGTGCGGGTCCCAGTGCGGCGAGCCGAGGCCCGTGAGCGCGGGCACGAAATACACGCCGTCGTTGCCACTCAGCGAAGCCGCGAGCGCCTCGGTGTCGCTCGCCCGCTCGATGATGCCGAGCCCGTCACGCAGCCACTGCACCGCGGCGCCCGTCGCGAAGATCGACGCCTCGAGCGCATACGCGGTTGATCCGCCGATGCCCCAGGCGACAGTGCTCAGCAGGCCGGGCGCGGGAGGCGGTGCCTGAAAGCCGGTGTTGAGCAGCGCAAACGAGCCCGTGCCGTAAGTGTTCTTGCCCATGCCGGAGTCGGTGCACGCTTGGCCGAACAGCGCCGCCTGCTGGTCGCCAGCGATGCCCGCCACCGGCACCGCATGACCGTGCAATGCCTCGGGACGGGTCGTGCCGAGCGCATGCAGCCCACACGCGCTCGCGACCACGCGGGGAAGCGAGCGCTCGGGGATCTCGAGCAGCGCCAGCAGCTCAGGGTCCCAGCAGCCGGCGGCGATGTCGTAGAGCATCGTGCGCGACGCGTTGGAGGGATCGGTCGCGTGCTCGCCGCACAGCTTGAAGATCAGCCACGCGTCGATCGTGCCGAACACGGCGCGGCCCTCGCGCGCACGCTCGCGCAACCCCTCCACGTTGCGCAGCAGCCACTCGATCTTCGTGCCCGAGAAGTAGGGGTCGAGCACCAGCCCGGTGCGCTCGCGCACCAGCGACTCGTGACCGGC
Source organism: Solirubrobacteraceae bacterium (assembly GCA_035603375.1). Lineage (GTDB taxonomy): Bacteria > Actinomycetota > Thermoleophilia > Solirubrobacterales > Solirubrobacteraceae > Palsa-744. The sequence goes on along the minus strand of DATNKN010000023.1, from coordinate 2,395 downwards.
GGCGCGCAGCTCCTCGCAACGCTCGGCGGTGCGGCGGTCCTGCCACACGATTGCCCGGTGCAGCAGCTCGCCGGTCGCGGGGTCCCACACGCACACGGTCTCGCGCTGGTTGGTGATGCCCACCGCCGTCAGCTCCCCAGGACGGATTTCGGCATCGGCGAGCGCCTCGCCCGCGACCGCGTGCGTTACCTCCCAGATTTCGCCCGCGTCATGCTCCACCCATCCCGGCCGCGGGAAATGCTGGGTGAACTCGCGATAGGCGCGACCGACCGGCTCGGCCTGCTCATCGAAAACGATGCAGGTCGTGCCTGTCGTGCCTTGGTCGATCGCCAGAATCATCTCGACGCGACCCTATCTCCTGGAGATATAGACACGCATGAAGTCGATCAGCTGACGACCGCGATGTAGGAACCCGCCCAGCGTCCTGCCGGTCGCGCGATGGGACAGGTCCAAATCGATCTCCTCCACGCGAGCGCCTGCGCGCGCGGCGTCGATCGTCATGCCGATCTCCATGCCAAAGCCATAGGCAAACGGCAGTACCTGCGCGAGCGTGTCCGTTCGAAGCGCACGCTGGCCGGAAATGGGTGCCCGCAGCACAAGCCCGCAGCGCCGTCGAATCGCCCAATGGGCAAATCCGACCGCCAGCCCGAAGCCACCCCCGACGCGCCTGGAGAAGGCCGCGACGGCAAGATCGGACTCTCCTCTGTGCACAGCCTCCACAAGCGGGCCCAGACGCGCCGCGGACTCGCCCAGATCACCGTCGCACAGCAACGCCACCAACCCCTCCGAAGCCAGCGCCTCGCGAGCCGCGAGCGTGACCGCTCCGCCCTTGCCGATCACCCTCTCGCTGCGCACAACCTTTGCGCCCGCGGCTTCGGCGGCGATCCCCGTTCCATCCTCAGATCCATCGTCGGCGACCCATAGCGACGCGCCCGGAAACGCCTCCGCCAGCGCGGCTAGCGTGGCCGCGATACGGTCGGCCTCGTTGTAGGCGGCAACTATTACGAAGACATCCGAGGTCATGATCGATTGGCCACGGCGGTATTGTCCCCGCTGTTATCGACATCGGCATTCTCGGAGGTTTGACGTGGCTGAGGTAGAGGCTCATATCACCGGCACGGTCTGGAAGATCGAGTGCGCCGTGGGCGACCGGATCGAGGAGGGCGACACCGTGGCGATCCTCGAGTCGATGAAGATGGAGATGCCGGTCGAGGCCGAGGACGCGGGTCAGGTCGTGGAGATCCTCTGCGAGGAGGGTCAGGCGGTCAACGAGGGCGACACGCTCGTCGTGCTGGAGTAGCTTCCGGGCTGCTTCTCCAGCAGTATGTCGCGATAGAGCTGGGCGAAGGCGGAGGCTGAGGCTTCGTCGAAGAGAGCGCGGTGATAGCGAAGCGAGATATGCATGCTGTTGGGGAGGAAGACAACTCCGATTCCGAACCCGCGAGTGAAACGCACCGGCGGTGAGATCCATACGACCCGCGCGCAACCGGCGTCGCCACCGAGGTCGGGCAGGTCGAGACGGCCGAGGTTCGAGAACAGTGCCGTATCCTGCAGCTCCTCACGCGTTTGCGGCACACGCGATTTCCAGCGTTCCTTCAAGCCCACGGGGAGCAGGCGCAGGAACGTGGTGAGCAGATCGAACATCGCGCTTGCCGTGTGGTGACGCTTTGACCATTGCGTGCGTTGCGTGACCGCGGCGAGGAGATCGTCAAAGTTGTCGGGCACTGCCCGCGCGACCGAGACGGGAATATAGGAGGCGAAATTGCCCAGCACCTCCGCTGCCCACGCCTTCGGACGGACATTGACCGGCAACATCACCGAGATCATGCCTGTCTCGCCGTCATGCTTGGCATTCCAACGGCGGATCGCGAGCACCAACGCGCCAAGCATCACATCGTTCATCGTGGAGGCTCCACGACGACGAGCGTTGATGAAAGCAACCTCGTGCTCCTCGAAGCTCAACAGGCAGAAGCTGCTCCCCTGTCGTCCTGGCTCTTTCACCTCCATGCGAGGCACGATTGACACAGAGGGACGTTTGCCCTCGGCCAGGAGCCCGGACAGCTTGCGTAGACGGGCGAGGCGCTCGCGCAGCTTGTCGGGAACGATCAGCGGACGCAGCTCGCGTGCCCGCAGTGGATCGAAGTCGGGTACGGGATCGTCCTCGACACCGGCATAGGCACGAAACATCGAGGTCAGTATCCGCATGACGCTCATCCCGTCATAGGCGGCATGGTTGAGATTGAAGAGCAGTACATCGCCATCAGGACCGCGCAACAGCAGGAGCTTGAATAGCGGGGCCACGTATAGGCTGGGCTGCTCGATCAGAAAGCGATCGCGAATGCGCGCCAGATCGCGCTCGTCGACAAAGTCAAGGGCTTCCAGCGTGGGCAGGCTG
>DATNKN010000464.1:0-3774 GCA_035603375.1 Solirubrobacteraceae bacterium | reverse complement strand
CGTCGAGAAGGCCCGGAGAAGTCTTCGAGAGAGTCTCCAGCCCGCTGCAGTTCTGTCTGTTCGCGTTAGGACGTGAAGGCGGATCGGCCAACGTCTGAAAGACTCTCCCCATGCGATCTCCGCAAATGCGGATCTCGTTTGAGGTAGGAGCAACTAGCAGAGCAGTTGCGGCTTGGGATACGACGTGTCCGGCCATTGCGTCCACGGCGTCCATCCGTGAACCCCGGGCACTCCCTTGGCGCGAAGCCACAATTTGCGGTAAGCCATCGGGCCGCCGGGCTTGCAGCGGCCAAGATCGGTTGCGCGCAGCTCGGTTGGGATGAGCGTGGCCGTCCAACCACCGTGCGCTCCGGGCGCGTAGGTCTTCCCGTTGCCGACACTCTGGGAGCGACCCCATCCCGCCCAGCTCAAGTCATACACGACGCTCCCCGGATCGCCGTTCGCGTTGACCGTTTTCGGCGCAACCGTTCCGAACCCGGGGGAGGACCCGCCGAGCGTCTTTGCGTAGTGAGCAGACCCCAGTGTTGGAAGCTGTTGCGTCGCACCGGCTATCGCGGTGCCGGCGCAGATCAGCGCCAGCGCGATCCCGGTGGCGATTTGAGTACGGTGCACGGTTGAATCATAAGCCCTGCTCCGCGGGGCCGGGATCGCCGTCTCCGGTCGCGTGAAACGCGAGAACCTTCAGAGTCTCGGCGACGATACGTATGACAGTCGTGGTGGCCGAGTGTGGCGGTGATTGGCAGAGTATGGCAGAGTATGGCAGAGTATGGCAGAGTATCTTCACGCGCGACGGTAGAAGCCCGTCTTTGAAGCGCCAACAAACTCGATAATCCCTGCCTCTCTAAGGCGACGAAGGTCACGCCCCAAGCTCCGAGTCGGGATACCGGTATGTCGCTGGATGTTAACTGTATTTGGTCGATCCAGGTTGTCGATTGCGGCTAGGACGGCAGTGTCTCGGTCTTCCGCCGTGACTGGAGGGCGTGACCGCTCTTGTCTTCCGCGAGGACTATCGCTCATCGACTGAGCAGACATATCGCTGGCCGGATGTGGCCGCAGGATCACCTTGATCTGTGGGCCGTTCTCGATCCACTCGGGCTCGGGGTAAGCCTGATCGCGGCATGCGGCGATCACCCTGTCGTATCCGCTCCCGTAGCCCTCGATGACGCCCAGTCGCATCAGCACTCGGGAGATGGCCTTGTTGCGGCGGAGGCTCACACCCGATTCGAAATCCTCGCGGGAGAACCCAGGGGGCCAGGTCCCAGGGCTTGAGATCTCAAGACGATCGGAATATAGAGCAACAAAGATCGAGGCGCCCTCCACGGCGTAGTCAGCATGGGCGACCGCGTTGTTGAGGACCTCGCGAACGGCAGGACGTGGATAGAGATCCAGCTCTTCTCGCTGCGTGCGCCCCGTGATCCGCACGATCCGGTCGGTGTTGCGCTCGATGAACCGGATCGCGGCCTCGATCCCGTCGAGCACCGTGTCGTCGCGGTCCTCGCTCTTGACCATCGGCTTGCTCTTGTCGGCTCCCCGAAACTGAACGCACCGAATCTGCGCGTCGGGAAAATGGATGGCCTGCTCTCGCCCGAACAGGATGATCCCGGCGCGGGTAGGGACCGGCTTCCCACCGTACTCGGTCAGGACGCCAAGACCTCGCAACTTGGCGTCCGTCGGACGCTCTCCCACCACGTCCAGCCACCGCTCGATTGCCTGTCGGTCGAGGTCAGCACGCGTCAGTGCCGGCATTGGCTCCTGGTCCCATGCGCCCATTCGTCGAGCTCTTTCAAGCTCGGCGACCTTCTCTGGGCTAGCTGGCAGCGAGTTGCTGCCAATGCGGACGAACGTGCCTCTCTCCTTGCCCTTGTCCCTGAGGAAGAAGGGTCCCGCGGCATAGGCGGCCCGCAGCAGGAGCAGGTCGCGGCCCTCATGAGTCGCAATCTCGAGCTGGACCGTGGGTTGCGGATCGATCGCGCTCGCAACGGCGTTTGCCAGCTTCTCCTCCTGCTTCTCCACGTCATCGAGCCCGAGGACGACTCTCGTCTGATCCTCGACGCCCACGACGAGAGTCCCGCCAGCCGTGTTCAGAAAAGAGCAGACGGTCTCCAAGACCCGCTTCATGCTCGACAGGTCCTGCTTGAAGTCGAGACGAGTTCCCTCGCGCTCAGATAGGAAGTCGGCAACAGACTTGGCCATCACGACAGCGTAAGCGCCCGAACGGTCTGATGCTTATCGTCAGCAGGTAGCCCATCCGTACGATTCCGTACACTTCCGTACCATCTGCTAGCTTATGACTGTGACAACGATCAAAGCTGAGGAAATTCGGATTCCGCGTCGAGCGCGGGAGGCGGTTGCCCAGCACGAGGAGGTTGTGGTCTTCAACCGGGAGCGACCGGCCTACGTCATCGTTCATCCCGACGATCATGGGCGAACGGCTGCCCCGCGTCGCGGACGGTCACTGAGGGAGGCGCTCGCGCTGCTCACGCAAGCCGCGCCACCCGATCCCGCGTTCGCCGAGGACATGGAAGCGGTGCTCGACGCCATCGGCCCAACACCGGTCGATCCATGGGCACAGTCCTAGACACCACTGTCTTCATCGAGCTTGAGCGGGCGATGCGTGGTCTACCGGCTGTGCGGGCAATGGCAGAGGTTACACAGCGCTTGGAGTCCCAGTTGGGTGAGAACGAGGAAGTGGGGATCGCTGCGATCACAGCCTCGGAGCTATTGCACGGGGTACACCGGGCCACCGATGAGCATCGCGGCCGACGCGCGGCGTTTGTCGAGGCCGTGCTGGCGGCATTCCCCACACTTTCCTTCGACCTCCTCGTGGCGCGGGTCCACGCAAGGATCTGGGCCGGCTTGGCTTCATCTGGGGCTGAAGTCGGTGCCCACGACCGACTCGTCGCTGCCACTGCCATCTCTGCCGGATGGCAAGTCGGGACGGCCAATATTCGTCACTTCGACCGAATCCCCGGCTTGGACATGACCCCACTCCAAATGACCTGATTTCCGATTACGGATCGTCCCACGGCAGCTGTGCTGCAGCATCGTCTCGTCGCGGTCCTCGCTCTTGACCATTGACTTGCTCTTGTCCCGTGACAGTTTGGGAGTTGGAACAGCGCGAGGCACGTGAAGAGGAGATCTCGGGTTTCGCGGCGTATATGGGAGTCGATGCGTCTTTATCGAGCCTGCACGCGGGTTACGTCATTCGCGCTTGGGCTCGTCATCGCGATGACGCTGGCGATGGCCATGGCGATAGCACCGACCGCCGGCGCGTCGGTCGCGGCGCCGGTTGTACCCGCCCCGGCCAATGACGAACGTGCCAACGCGCAGGTTATCCACAGCCTGCCCGCGACGATCAATGGCACCACGGTCGGCGCCACGGTCGAAGTGGGCGAGCCGGAATCGACGTGCGGCGTGCCGACCGTTAGCTCGGTCTGGTACAGCGTGCGCGCCCAGAACGCTGAGCGCGTCGGGCTCGACCTGGCCGCCGGCGGTGAGCTGGACGGCGCGGTCGACGTCTACCACGCGGTGCGCTCCGAGCTTGAGTCGGTGGGCTGTCAACAGACAGAATCCCACGGCAAGGCATCGCTTTCGTTCAAAGCGTCCAAGAACGGTCTGTATCTGATTCGCGTGGCGGCTCTTGCCAACTCGCAGCTTGCGAATTTCACGCTCGAAGTGTTTCTGCCCACTCCCGCGGTCGGCCCCCCGGGTGCGCCGCTTCCCTCAGGCGGAGTCAGCGGACATGTCGACCGCGTCCAGAACATCAACGCCGCC
>DATNKN010000457.1:0-11927 GCA_035603375.1 Solirubrobacteraceae bacterium | reverse complement strand
TCGCCGCGGATCATCGAGCCGGTATCGACCTGACCGGTGGTCACATACACGCCGGCGCGCAGCTGCGAAGCGCACAGCAGCTCGACAGCATCGAGCGTGTCGTCGTAGGCGTCGTCGAAGGTGATCGCCACCGCATGATCTGCAAGTGGTCGCTCGCCACGCAACCCGGCGGCTATTTCTCCGACTGTGACAGGCGTGCGTCCACTGTCGAGAATCGCCTCGATGTGCGAGGCGAACTGCTCGCGAGCCACCGCCAGTGGGTCGCCGTTGGCGCTGGCGGGCACTCCGTGATAGAGCAACACCGGGATGGTTTGAGAGTTCATCGCGGCTGGACGATCGCAGCAGTGAGTGTGCCGTGTGCGCGGTACGCGGATGGGCTGTTGTGTGCCCTTGTCAACTCGCCTCGACGGGCGCCGCCTCCATGCCGTCGGCCATCGCGTGCTGGTGTACATCCGCCATCGCGTCTCGACAGGCCGGCATCTCGACGACGCGACGCAAGCGCTCGCGCACGATCGTGCGCAGCACCCGTCCACCGTCGCGGAACGTGCGCAGGTTGCTCTGCCCATACATGCGGTCGCGCTCGAAGCTTGGCACCTCGCGGATGTCAAGCCCCGCGCGTGCGACCCTGATGTTTATGAGCGTCTCCACCTCAAAGCCGGTGCAGTCAACGTTCATCGCGCCGAGGCAATGTCGCCAGAATGCGTTGTAGCCGTAACACAGGTCTGAATAGGAAGTACCGAAGAGAACGTTTACGAGCCGGTTGAGCGCGCGGTTGCCGACTCGTCGCAGCTGAGTTATGTCAGAGCTTCCACCGCCGTCGCGAAAGCGGGAGCCCTTTGCGAAGTCGGCTCCCTCCACCAGCGCTTTCACGAAAGTGGGGATCTCAGCGGGGTCGGCCGACCCGTCCGCGTCCAGCATTACAAGGATGTCTCCGGTCGCTGCCTCGAAGCCGCAGCGCAGCGCGTCGCCCTTGCCGCGATGCTGTTGCAGTACGATCTTTGCGTCTGGGCGCAACCTACGCGCCACGTCGAGCGTGTCATCGGTGGAAAACCCGTCCACGACGATCACCTCGTGAAGCGACCGTGGCAGTTTCGCAAAGACGTGTGGCAGGTTCTTGGCCTCGTTGAGGGTAGGCATGATTACACTCACGCGTGGCGAGTGGGCCGCCGAGCCGGGGTTCCACGGTTCGGCCTGGCGCGTCCGACCCTTCCGGTCGACGATCGGTGTCCTCGCGCGAGGCTGAGGTTCCGGAGCTTCGCCCGAGAGTCCCCCCGCTTCGCTCGTGCTCGACCCAAAGGAAAGCTCTTCTTTGCTGAAGCCAAGTCCTGCGCCCACCGCTGGCGTGCTCTCGACACTGCTCACTATGGGTTGTCCTTTAGTCGCTTCCATGCAACCCTCCCACCCGATATGTATTGTCAGATACCGACGAGTACGTGAGTGGCTCCTTCCCTTGTCGAGCCAATTCGCGTGCCCACGGCACAGCCAACTCCCACCGCGAGATGGCCCCCTAAAATTCCATTCTTTCGTTACGGCTATGACTGCCCATCGCCCCACCTAGCGCGACTTGAGCGGCACCCTACCAAAGCTGGACGAATATGTGAAGGAATTGCTTACGATTTGAAATCGGTTCAAGTCAATGGGATTTTAGTTCGCGAGTGCAAAAGCCTGTTCCAATAATGGGTGTTTCAGGTTCGAATTAGTACGACATGACTCGTTCAGATGAGGCTGAGTCGGGACTGAGTCGAAAAGACTTGACGCATTGTTCAAGCCAGTGAAATCTTCAGGTGCGCAGGCGGCTCGAGCGCAGGTAAGAAACAATGGCCTGGACCGGGCCGGCGGATGACCTGGTGGGCCGCCGTGGGCGGAATGCCTAGCGGCGCGCGAGTAGCGTCGACCGCTCCCCGCATCCACGTAGGCGAGCCGGGCGCCCTGGCTCACCCGGATGTCAGGTCACAAAAGACAAAGCCGTCGCGCTCCACGACCTCGCCTGTGGCGCACGCGACCGGTCGCGAGAAGATCGGACCGGCGTGGACGAAGGTGTGGAACTCGCCGTTCTCTCCACACGGGTCTACGCCCGCTGGTAGATCTGCAAGCAGATGCTCATCGTAGGCGCGCCCCGCGAAGGAGGCGTCGAGCACGCGCGGATCCAGGCAGGCGATGTACGCCTGGAAGCCGGCCGCGATGAACTCGCGGGCCAGGGCGGCTGTGTCGCGTCCCCACAGTGGAAAGACACCGCGCCTGCCGTTCGCTCTGAGCCGCTCCTCGCGGTAGGCACGGATGTCTTCGAGAAATAGATCGCCGAAGGCGACGGCCTCGACCTCGGACAGAGGCGGTGAGGCAAACGCCTGCGCCATGCGCGCCTCATAAACCTCGTTGACACACCCTGGCGGGATGCGAACCTCGACGAGCGGGATGCCGACCGCGTTGGCCTGCCTGGCAAGTAGCTCGCGACGAACACCGTGCATGCTGATGCGCTCGTAGGTATCGGTGACCGTGGTGATGAGTGCCCCGGGTTCGACCCCTTCGCGGCGCAGGTCCCACAGCGTCAGCGCCGAGTCCTTGCCGCCGCTCCAGGAGAGTGCTGTTTGGACGGTCATGGCCGGAGCCTACCCCGTTTGTGACGAGGACCTCCCCACGGGCGGACGGCTGACATTCGTATCTGCCGGGAGGACCGCGTCTTGCGGTGGGACGGACGCTCGGCTTAGCGAAAAGCCCACATGTCTGTATAGTCCCGGAAGTTATTCAGTCAGTTGGCGATCTGTCACAGGAGGAGAGCAGCCGATGACCGGAGATTCGCGCGATGTCTGGGCATGCAGGATCGCTGTTGGGGCGCCTGGGCGGGGGGCCGGCGGTTGCGCCGGCGGGCGCTCTGCTGGACAACCCGATCTCGTTTGCTTGGCCAGTGGCGATGGATGACAAGTCGAGGCGGAAGCCGGGCACCCTCCAGGAGGCGCTTGCTTCGGCACGACGTTCACAAACCGACTTCAGCGGCCTCATCCAGCACTCCTTCGCGCTGCGAGTGCCTGACGAACTCAAACCGCAATACATGCGGAAAGACATATCGGACCCACGCGAGTTGTTGAGTGACCTGCTGACCGTGCCCGGAGGTCAAAGCGGGTTTTGCCCGATGCCCGTTGCCGACATGGGCAAAGGCCTGAAGCCGAGAAAGCACAGCCTGATTGTGGGCAGCGATTTCACGGACATCGTGGGCCATGCCCTTCCGTTTGCCGAGCTGGGCCAAGATGGGCTTCCCTACCCCTGGCCGCATGCTTTTGGGTGGGCGAACTCTCGTCGTGAAGGGTCCGGGTCCGACCCGGCTCGCGAGCAGCAACGCATCGCTGTTGAGCCGGACTGGGACCGCATTGTCCCCTCGGAGACGGATGTGTCTGGACGCGTGCGCTCGAACGACTACCTGGTTGTGGGGAAAGGTTCGTCAAGCACGCCGCCATGCCGCGGTGATCCTGTGGCCATCTCATGGCTGCTCTGCCAGTTGCTCGCGCATCGACGCTCGCGTCTCTTCGGATGGTCGCTGGAGCGGCGCATCTTTAACGTGCTGCTTCCGCATGCGCTCCTGCGTCCGGTGCGGGATAGCCAATCCGATCCTAAGTTTCCCTGTAGCTGCTGGCTAATTCAGCCCTCGCTGTCGCTCTTCCTGACGAACAAGGACCGTAGCTTCAGATCGATATTTTCGTTCACGCTGTTTGCGATTCCCGTCCAGGTCCACGACGACGGGGTGTGTATTTGCCAGCGTGCGCACACCGACAGGCGCTCGCACGCGCAGATTGTCCACCAACGCCAGATGAGCGATGTCGAGATCGGCCAGACGGTCCAGGCCGGCTGGAATATCGCCACCTCGCCACGTCGCCGACCGGAGTTCGTGGTGAGCGGGCCTCTGTGTCGTTACGTGGCGGCGCTTGACCCAACGGTGCCGGAGTCTTTGCACGTGCCCCAGCCGTACGATGGCGTAGCGGCAAACGGCGCGACGTGGGGTCCGTTGAGGCTGCGTAAGGCAGTCGAGGTGATTGCCATGGCGACTGTTCTCAGACTGGTCGCCGGTCCCGGCGCTCATGCGGACACGGACACCGCGAAGAGACTCGGGGAGAAGGTGCTGGTGGCACTGTCCTCCTCGCGTGCGTCCTCGGTCCTCGTCGTGGACGACAAATTCAAGAGATGCGAAACCGAGAAGCTCAGGTGCGAAGGCCGCTTTCCTGGCTCCCTTGGAAGACTCATGGAAAAGATCGGGGTTGAGATCACGGTAGCGCCACAGAAAAAGTATCGCCTCGATCGTGCGTTCTTCGACAGCGACGACTATGCGATAGGGGTGCTGCCGGCAGACCGCTGCGTTGTCGTCACCGCCGACCCCTACGCGCAGAGGGGCAATCTGGACTCGGGACTGCTGGAGGCCGGTTGGATTGCCTACATGATTATCGGGGCGGCCACGGCGACGGGCATGATGCGCTCGATCTACCACGAGATCGAGCAGGTGGATCGTTCGAAGCCGAGTGCGATAGCGGACATCGAGCGCGAAGTTGTGGTGGACCTGCACGAGATTTACGACCTCGACATCACCTGGTCACCGTACCGGGAACGCTATCGCCTGCTGCGCGATCGTTTCGGGATCACGCGCGATTACGAGTCGCTGCAGAGCAAGCTGCTGGCTCTCTCCCGGGAGTCGAGCACCCGCTTCGAGGACGCCGCCCAGAAACAGCTGATCGGGCTGACGTGCGCGATCATGCTTCTCACGCTTGTGGTGGTACTCGTGACCCTGCTAGCGAAATGAGCTACCCCTCGAGCGAGCGCTGAAGCGCCTCGAGCACCCGCACCACGCGCAGCCCGCTGTGCCCATCCGAGCGTGGCATGCTTCCCTCGCGGATGCAGCGCACGAAATGCTCGCACTCGAGGCGCAGCGGCTCGGCGTTGGCCAGGCGCGGGGAGAACGACTCGCCGGCGCGCGTTATGTACTCGCCCCAGGAGTTCGCGTCCTCATCGAAGCCCTTGTCGTACACGGTCAGCTTGCGCTCGATTTGCATATCGTCGAATGTCGCCATGCGTCGTGATCCCACGACGGTGATGCGCCGCTCCTTGTGGGGGTCCAGCCAGGAGAGGTGCAGGTGGGCGACCTGGCCGCTTGGAAAGCGCAGGTAGCAGAACACCACGTCCTGCACGCCATCGCGCACATAGCACTCGCCATGCGCGGAGCACTCGACTGGCTCCTCGCCGACGAGGTGCAGCACGACCGACACGTCGTGCGCGCCGAGACTCCACAGCGCGTTCTCCTCGGCGCGCAGCTTGCCGAGATTCACACGATTGCCATACACGTAGTAGAGCGAGCCCAGCTCGCCGCCGTCCACCAGCTCCTTCAGGCGCGTCACGGCCGGGTGATACTCCAGCAGGTGGCCCACCATCAGGATGCGCCCAGCTTGCTCGGCCGCTTCCACCGCCCGCTGGGCGTCGGCCACCGTGGTTGCCAGCGGCTTCTCCACAAAACAGTGCTTGCCGGCGCTCAGCACCCGCACCGCCAGCTCGGCGTGGGTGGGCACCGGCGTCGCCAGCACGACCGCGTCAAGCGAGGGGTCCTCCAGCAAGTCGTCGATCTCGCCGCTCGCGCGCACGCCCGGGAACGCGCCGGTGAGCTTCACGCGCGTGGCGGGCGACGCGTCGCACAGCCACGCAAGCTCGCACCCATCGATCGCGGCGAAATTGCGCGCCAGGTTGGGACCCCAGTAGCCGAGTCCGACGACGCCCACCTTGATGGGCTGCTCGCCGGACTGTGGGACCTGGGCTCCTCCGGGGTTGGGGCGACTCCCGATGCTCACAGCTTGCCAATCGCGGCTACGCAGCGCTCGGCCGCTTTGCCGTCCCCGTACAGCTCTGGATGATTTTTGGGAATGGGTCGTTCCAGTGCCGACAGCACGCCCTCGCCATCACCGAGGTCGGCGAGCGTGTTCCATCCGGCCTGCACGGTCTCCACCCACTCGGTGGTGCTTCTCAGCGTCACACACGGCACCCTCGCAAGGTACGCCTCCTTCTGGACACCACCGGAGTCGGTGAGCACCGCGCGCGCACCGCGCAGCAGCGTTCCGAACTCGACATACCCGAGCGGCTCGGTCAACGTCAGGTTCTCCTGCGCCTGCAGGCGCTCCAGCAGGCCGGCTTCGCGCAAGCGCGCCCGGGTGCGCGGGTGTAGCGGGAATACAACGCGATCGTGAATCGAGGCAACGAAATCCGCGAGTAGCAGCAAGCGCTCTGGATCATCGACATTGCCGGCGCGGTGGGCGGTCAGCAACAGATACTCGCCGGGCGTCAGATCGTAGGCGGCGAGAACTACGCTTGAGGCGGTGGCGCTCGATTGCCACTGGTACGCAACATCGATCATCACATCCCCAACCACCTCGATCGTGCCATGCGCCGACTCGCCTCTCAGGTTCTCGGCTGCCACCTCCGACGAGCACAACAGCAGATCGCTCATGTGATCCACGAGCACGCGGTTTAGCTCCTCCGGCATCGCGCGATCATGCGAGCGCATACCCGCCTCGATGTGCACCACCGGCACGCGCCGCTGCGCTGCCGCGAGCGCGCCCGCGAGTGTCGAGTTGGTGTCGCCATATACCAGCACCGCGTCCGGCTCGCTGTCGGCCAGCAATGGCTCAAGCGCCCCCAGCATGCGCGCTGTTTGCGACGTGTTCGACCCGCCGCCAATCCCCAGCTCGCGCTCGGGCGCGGCCAGACCAAGCTCTGAGAAAAACACCTTCGAGAGCGAGTCGTCGTAGTGCTGGCCGGTGTGCACCAGAATCTCCTCGTGCTCGGCGCGCAGCGGCCCCGACACGGCCGCGGCCTTGATGAATTGGGGGCGGTTGCCTACGACTGTGAGGATGCGCATCGGCGCAGCTTATGCAGCTGCGCCTACGACAGATGTGGACCAGTCGATAACCGACGTGGGCTTGACCACGTGACGGCCGAGGCCCAGCTCTTTCGGCTCCAGGCCGAGCGCGAGGCCGACGAGCTGAGGGAGGTGCAGCACCGGCATCTTCAGCTCGCGCCCCACCACACCTTCGACAAGCGGCTGCTGCATGTCGAGGTTGAGGTGACACAGTGGGCACGGCGTCACCAGGCAGTCGGCCTCGGCGTCCACGGCGTCGCCGAGATGGCGGCCCGCCTGCGTCAGCGAGGCCTCCTTGTTCATCGTGATGATCGGAAACCCGCAGCACTTGCGCATCCCGGCATACTCGATCGTGGTGCCGCCGAGCGTCTCGATCAGCTGCTCGAGGTAATGGTCGCGCGGGTGCTCTGCGTCGATGCCCAGGCGATTGCGCGGGCGCACGATGTAGCAGCCGTAGAAGGGGCCCACCCTGAGGTTGGTGAGCGGTCGCTTGACCAAACCGCTGAGCTTCTCCAGGCCGATCTCCTCGACCAACAGCCAGAGGAAGTTCTTGTTTGTGAGGCCCTTCTCATACGTTAGACCCTCGTCGGAGAGCGTCTCGTTCACGTGCGCGCGGTACTCGGCGTTCGCGTCCAGGCGTTCCTGGCACTCGCCCTGCGCGCCCTGGCAGGTGGAGCAGATGTTCATCATCAGCTCCGCGCCCTGCACCTGCTGGGCAAGCGCGAACGTGCGCGCATTCAGCGTGTCGGCAAGCTCCTGGTTGTGCTCGGCGATCACACCCGCGCCGCAGCAGTTGGCGCGGTCCAGCTGCACCAGCTCGATGTCGAGCAGCGGCGCGACCTTCGCCATCGAGCCGTGCAGCTCCGGGGTGAAGCCGCGACTCACGCAGCCGGGCCAGTAGGCGACCTTCATGCTGCCTCCTCTTCGTCCTCGCCGCTCACATACAGGTTCAGCTCGTAGCGCTCGGGCTTGCTCTCGATCTTCGCGTAAATCTTCTTGACCGCGTCTAGGTCCTGCTTGGGGATCTTGTGGCCGAACAGCGCGATCTTGATGCTCATCTTGCGTTTCATCACGCCGCGGATCGCGACCGGCAGAGAACTCAAGAGCTCCTTGCCGGCGGCGGGGTGGAACTTGCCGAACCATGAGTTGCCGCCGTAGGAGCGCGGCAGCAGCTCGGCCTCGTGCAGCAGTCCGCTGTCCTTCACCAGGGTCACAAACGCCTGCTCGTGGCGCTCGCCGTTGTTGCGGTCCACGATGTGCTGATCGTTGCCCGCGATCCGTCGCAGGCGCATGATCTGGCCCATCGGGTTGACGTCCTTCGGGCACGCCTCCACGCACTTGAAGCAGTGCGTGCAGTCATACAACCCCTGCGGGTCTTCGGAGAGATCGAGCAGGCGCTCGCGCTGCTCTTCGTCGCGCGGGTCGCCCACGAAGCGGTATGCCTTGGCGAGTGCCGCCGGGCCGATGAAGCCGGGATCCACCTCCATCGCCAGGCAGTCGCTCACGCACGCCCCGCACTGGATGCACGCCATCGTTTGCGTGATGTCCACCATCGACTCCCTCGACACGATGTGCTCGCGCTCGGGCTGTGGTCCCTCGTTTATCAGCCATGGCGTGACGCGCTGCACCTTCTTCCAGTGCACCGCGTCCATGTCTACGATCATGTCCTTGATCACAGGCATGTTGCCCATCGGCTCGACCTCGATCGCGCCGTCCTTCGCGGACGCACGCGCATGGTCGAGGTGGGTGTGGCAGGCCAGTCCCGGTTCGCCGTTGATGCGTACCCCGCACGACCCGCAAATCGCCGCGCGGCAGGAGCAGCGAATGCCGATTGAGCCGTCGAACTCGGCCTTCGCCTGGAGAATGCCCTCCAGTACCGAGCGGTGGGGCTCCAGTTCAATCGTGTGCTCGTCCCAATAGGGCGCCTGCCCGGACTCGGGGTCATAGCGGCGCATGCGCAGCGTGAACTTCTCCGGCGGCTTGTGCGTCTCGGCCATCAGGCGCGCTCCCTTTCGATCGGGTGCCGGCAGGGCACGGTGTGGGCATCGATACCCGACGCCATCAGTATTTCCTCTCCTCCGGCCGCCACTGCGTGAAGGTCACGGGCGAGTAGCCGATCCCAGGGCCATCGCCGTTTAGGCTGATGTCGATGTGCTTGAGCCAATCCTCGTCGTTGCGCTCGGGGAAATCGGTACGGAACTGGGCGCCTCTGGACTCCTTGCGCTCGATCGCGGCGAGCACGATTGCCTCCGCGCAGTCGAGCATGTAGCCAAGCTCGATCGCGCCGAGCACATCCTGGTTGAACACGGTGCCTTTGTCGTCGATGTAGGCGCTCTTTGCCTCCTCCTGCAGGCGCGCCACGACGCCCTGGGCCGTTTGTAGGCCCTCCTCGTCGCGATACACCGCGACGTACTGGTTCATCGTCTCGCCCAGCTCGCGCTTGATTGCCGATACGCGTCGGCCCGTGTGGGGACGCGCGATGATCTCATCGATCATTGCTACGTCGTCGTGCAGCTGCGCGTCCGATACCTGCGGCATCGCCATCGAGGCGGCCCGCGCGGCGGCGTGTTCACCCGCGCGGCGACCGAAGATCAGCGTGTCGAGCAGCGAGTTGGCGCCGAGGCGGTTGCCGCCGTGCACCGACACGCACGCGACCTCGCCGGCGGCATACAGCCCCTCCACCGAGGTGGCGCCGTTTACGTCGGTCTTCACCCCGCCCATGATGTAGTGCTGGCCGGGGCGGATCATGATCGGCTCGCGGGTGATGTCAACGCCCGCGAAGTCCTTGCCGATGTTGACGATCTCGCGCAGCGCCTCAAGCGTGCGCTTGCGCGGCACCATTGTGATGTCCAGGTAGATCCCGTCTTTGTTCGCGCCCACGCCGCGGCCCTCGAGGATCTCGGTCTGCTCGGCGCGCGACACCACATCGCGCGAGGCCAGCTCCATCTTGTTGGGCGCATACTTCTCCATGAAGCGCTCGCCCTCGGAGTTCAGCAGCACCGCGCCCTCGCCGCGTGCGCCCTCCGTTATCAGCAGGCCGTTCTCCACCAGTGTCGTGGGGTGGTATTGCACCATCTCCATGTCCATCAGTGGCGCGCCCGCGCGGTAGGCCTGGGCGATGCCGTCGCCGGTCACGATCAGCGCGTTGGTCGTCGGGCTGTACACCTGCCCGGCGCCGCCGCTCGCGAGAATCACGTTCTTGGCCTTCAGCACCTCCATGCGCCCGGAGCGCACGTCGCGTGCGATCACGCCGCAGCAGCGCCCGCCGTCGTCCTTCAGTAGCGAGGTGACAAACCACTCCTCATAGCGATCCACCTGTTCGTGGTGCTTCATCAGCTGCTCGTAGAGCACGTGCAAGATCGCCTGGCCCGTGATGTCGGCGACATATGCGGTGCGCTTCATCGAGGCGCCGCCGAACGCTCTGAGGTCAAGTTCGCCGTCGTCGTTGCGGTGGAAGGTCACGCCGATGTGCTCCAGGTGCATCACCTCTCGCGGTGCCTCCGAGCACATGATCTCGATCGCGTCCTGGTCGCCGAGGAAGTCCGAGCCCTTGACCGTGTCGTAGGCGTGCGATTTCCAGTCGTCGGCGACATTGATCGCGGCGTTAATGCCGCCCGCGGCCGCCACGGAGTGCGAGCGCACGGGGTGGACCTTGCTCACAATGCCAACGCTTGAGCCGGCCTCGGCGGCCGCGAGGGCGGCGCGCTGGCCCGCGAGACCTGCGCCGATGATGAGTACGTCGTGTGCTGGCATGGCTTCCCGGGGTCGAAGGAGATAGCAGTGGTGGCGCGTCGGCGCGGACTCTATAACGCCGCGCCCCCGCGCCGCGCCTCAGCGCCTGCCGGCGGGGCCTTCGCGCCGCGCGAATCGCGCCTGAGCGCGGCCGTCTCGTGTCCGGTTTCAGCGCCCGCCGGCGGGGCTGAGCGCCTGGCGGATCTGGGCTACGGTCACGGTGCCGCGCAGCACGCCGTCGGCGTCCACGGCGACCATCCCGCCGAGTCGCCCAAGCGCCTCGCTGCGTAGCAGCGACTCCAGTGGCTCGCGCTCGTCGATGCGCACCTGCAGGTCCTGCTCGAGCACCTCGCCCACCTCCAGTGCCGGACGTCCCGCCGCGATCTCCTCGTCGATGCGCTCCGAGCGTACGACGCCGAGGAAATGGCGCGCGTGATCGACCACGGCGAACCACGGGCTGCGGTAGCGCGCGAAGAACTGCTCCTGTGCGTCGAGCAGCTTCAGCTCGGGCGGGATCGTCGTCGGCTCGCGATCCATGATGTCGGCGACCGTCACGCTCTGGATACGCCGGCCGATCGCCCCCTGCATGACCGCGCCGCCGGCGGCCTGGTAGAGGATCACGCCGAGCAGCAGTGTGAAGATGCCAAAGCTGTCGCCCTCGAGCAGCACGAGCAGGCCGATGACACCGAGTGCCATCGCGAATCCCTGGCCGGCGCGGCCGGTCATCTGCGTGCCGCGATTGCGGTCGCCCGTCCGTCGCCAGATCGCGGCACGCGCGATGCGCCCCCCGTCGAGCGGGAACGCGGGCACGAGGTTGAACGCGAGCAGGATCGCGTTGATGAACAACAGCCAGCCGAGCAGCGCGAGCAGCGGCGTCGCGACAACACCCGCCTGGGCTTCGCGGGTGAGCACCGCGCTTGTCAGGTGGCTGCTGTTGGCCGCCACCACGATCGCCACCGCGCACAGCGCCACGATCGCGAGTGTCACCGCTGGACCCGCCGCCGCGATCTTGAATTCCTCGCCGGGTGTCTCCGGTTCGCGCGCCGGGCGCGCCATGCCACCGAAAAACCACAGGTCGATGCCCAGGATCGGGATGCCGAGGCGGCGCGAGACGAGCGCGTGTCCCAGCTCGTGCAGGATCAGCGAGGCGAAATACCCAAACGCGCCGACTACCGCGACGGCATAGGCGGTGCTCGTCGAGCCGCCGAGCACTTCGTGGAAATACTGCGACAGGAAGAAGATCAGGAACAACAGCACGAAAAACCAGCTCGCGCTGACGCCCACGCGGATCCCGAAGATACGAGCCAGCTGGATG
>DATNKN010000445.1:0-8325 GCA_035603375.1 Solirubrobacteraceae bacterium | reverse complement strand
CTTGATGCTTCTATGTTTGTCAAGTCGCGCTATTTGCGGGATTCGGCGGTGTGGCTTGGAGTAGCCGGTAGAGGTGGCGTGCGGTGTAGCGCTTGAGGCATCGCTTGATCTCGCGGGTGCTGCGTCCTTCGGCTTGTCGGCGGGCGGTGTAGGCGCGTGTGCGGGGGTCGTCGCGCATGCGGCAGAGCACGATCGTGTGTAGTGCGCGGTTGAGTTGGCGGTCGCCTGAACGGTTCAGGCGGTGACGCACGGTTTGCCCTGAAGACGCCGGGATCGGGGCTACGCCCGCGAGTGATGCGAACGCGGCCTCCGAGCGGATACGTCCGTGGTGGGAGTAGGCGCAGAGGATCTGCGCGGCGACGATCGCGCCGACGCCCATCTCGGCCAGTAGCCACGGCGCCAGGTCGGTGACGATCGGCTTGATCTCTGCTTCGAGCTCGAGCGCTTCGTCCTGCAATGCGAGCGCTCGACGGGCGCTCGCGCGGATCGCGATCGTCGTGGCGCGCTGTTCTGCGTCCTGCGTGGGGCTGATGCGCAGCCGCGCGCACGCGCGAGCTGATCGCGTGTCGGTAGGGCACGTAGTCCTTCTCGAAGGGTCGGTGCTGCTGAGACGAGCAGACCCTTCATCAGCGTGATCGCGGCGCGCTTGGAGCGCACCGCGCTGTCGCGGGTGGCCAGCAGAACGCGCAGTGCCTCGCGCTCGCCGCGCTGGCGAGGCCGCGCGAGATGCTCACGCGTGAGCGCTTCGCGAGCTGCACGGATCGCGTCGAGCTCATCAGACTTCGCGCGGTCGCGGCGCGCGGGTCGGCGAGGACGATCGACCTCGAGCACCAGCTCGTCTTCTCGCTGAAGAAAGACGGTCAGTCCGGCGCCGTAGCTGCCCGTTCCCTCGACTGCCCACGCACGGCGCCCGGGTGCGTTCTCGAGCGCGAAGCGCAACAGCCGCCGGTAGCCACGCTCGTTCGCGGCGACGGTGGTCTGTCCTTGCACGACCGCCGTGTCTGCGGCGAGGATCGCCGCGCTATGCGAGTCGCGGTGCGTGTCGATGCCGAGCACGTGATCGGCTTGGTCTGCCAGCATGAAATACGACCTCCTGTTCTGGGGGGTTTGTCTGTCGGTACTCGGCCTGGGCAATAGGAACCGCGAAGGGCAAGACTGTGATGAGTCACGCCCCACACTCCGGGGCGGACAGGCTTCTGATCAGGCCACAAGCGGAGGCCAGGCCGGGACCGGCAGCAACAGACGGACAGATCAGGCCAAAAGCACCCACGCCAAGCGCAGGGCCAGTGCATATGAGGGTCACGTCCATCGCCACCAGGGCCAGCCTGAACACCAGACCCGACGCTCCCCCAAATGGGGAAACGTCGACTACAACGCAGTCGCTGAACGCACCTTCACGACACAGCGATTGCTGTGCACACACTCACAGTGCATCTGGTCTGCAACGGCGCCTTTGAGCGCCGCGAGCATCGCGAAGCTAGGGCGCTTGGGTCCGTAGTGGGACTGCGGGAACAGGCGGCGAGACGGCCGCTGAGGAAGTCGAAGGGCGGGCGGAGAGGTGGGGAAGTGGCGAGCGCGGCAAAAGTCGTTGGCCGTTTTGGCGTTCTCACGGTCATTAAGAGAGAGGGACGAATCGCTCCCTTGTGATCCGCGAGTCGTGAAAGGAGGTGCCAGCGATGATCGAGTTGACCGTCAGGCTCACCGACGAGCAGCTTGCCGAGATCGCTCAGCGGGCCGCCGCGCTGGTCTCGTCCGCGCCGGCAGCGTCCCCCTGGTTGAACGTGGCCGACGCAGCCGAGCGGCTTCGTTGCGGCAAGGACCGCATCTACGACCTGGTCGCGCTCGGCAAGCTCCATCCCCGCCGGGACGGGCGCCGCGTCCTACTGCACCGCGACGACCTCGACGCATACGTCGAAGGGCGAGCCGGATGATCTCGACGCGATTCTTAAGTGGATTGGTGCTCTTGCTTGTCGATGGCCTCGGCGAGCTGGTAGAGATCGACGTCGAGTGCTTGCAGAAACGCGAGGAGGGTGTGCCAGCGGATACCGCGGTGTCCGTTCTCCACCTGCGAGACGTATGTGGCGCCGACGTCTACTCGTGCCGCGAGCGACTCCTGGGTGAGCGCGGCCTGTTCGCGCAGTTCTCGCAGCGCCTTGCCGAGGATGCGGTAGGCGTCGGTATCTGGCTCTGCTCGGTGACGGGTGGGCGACATCGCTCGGCGACCTTTACAGTTGGGCTAAGTTGCGCTAGGCTCGACCCGATCGAACATACATACAAGTTGGCGCCCGCGATGAGAGGCTCATCCGGGCGCCGTGGCACCGTGAGCTGTAACTCCCGGCACGCCAGCCAAGCTACCAGTCAGACGGCTTGGCTTCTTGCCAGAGCAGTCCTCCCGGGGCCTCCAACCAAAGGAGGAACCATGAGCACGAACACCCAAGGAGTCCTGTCCTCGCTGTTGAACGAGGACAGGCCGTGGACTGTCGAGGAGATGGTCCGCGAGAAGGGCAACCGGCTGCAGGTCGTGGACGCGATCGCCGAACTGGACGCGCTGGGGCTTCTCACTCGGATCAACAAGCGGGTTGTCTGCGCGTCACGGGCAGCGATCCACGCAGACCGCCTGTCCGTGTAATGAGCCTCAGATTCTGCCGTGAGCGTCGCTCCTTCGGGAGTGGCGCCCATGCTCCCCAACGGAGCGAGAGCGATGTCTGCTCCCATTGAGAAGACCCGGACGCCGGGCATCTTCAAGCGCGGCAGCCGCTACGTGTTCAGCTACCGCGTCGACGGCAAGCAGCGCTGGGAGTCTTGCCGCACGCTCGACGAGGCGCGCCGCCTGAAGGCCGCACGCGCGACGGACATCGAGCGCGGCGAGTTCGAGCCACGCTCGCGGGTCACCCTGCACGAGTACGCCCGTGAGTGGGTGGAGCGTTATCAGGGACGTGGAAGGCGCGGGTTTCGTGAGGGAACCCGCGCCGACTATCGGCGGCAGATCGAGCAATACATCTGTCGGTACTTCCCTACTCGATTGCGTCTTACGGAGATCACGCCGTCGAAGATCGCCGGGTTCGTCGCTTGGCTGTGCGACGAGCAGGCACAGAAGCGAATGCTCTCGGATGCGACCGTGCGCAACATCATGGCGCCGCTCCGGGCCTGTCTGACGACTGCGGTCAGGGAGGGCTTGATCCGCTCCAACCCCGCGCGAGACGTGGACTTGCCGCACAGGCCGACCGTCGAGGGCATGGAAGATGACGAGGCGAAGGCGATGAGCCGCGACGAGCTGGCGGAGATGCTTGCCTTGGTCCCTGCGCAATGGCACCTATTCTTCTGGTTCCTGGCTGCCACGGGCGTTCGCATCAGCGAGGCCATTGCACTCCAATGGCGGCGTCTTGAGATCGACGCGCCTGTCCCCCACGTCAAGGTCCGCCGCGCGCTCGTGAAGGGCCGAATGGGACCACCCAAGAGCCGCTACGGCCGTCGCGAGATTCCACTCGATCCGCTGCTGACTACAGCGCTCAACGAGCACCACGTGGCTACGGAGTGGCCACGTGACGAGGACCCAGTATTCCCGGCTGCCAACGGATCGCCGCTCATGCCAAACAACGTCTTCCGGCGAGTGCTCCAACCCGCTCGGGAGGCCGCAGACCTTCCGTGGGTCGGCTTCCACGCCTTCCGTCACACCTGCGCCTCCATCCTGTTCGCGGAAGGCCGCAACGCCGTTCAGGTCCAGCGCTGGCTCGGCCACCACTCCGCAGCGTTCACGCTCGCAACCTACGTCCACCTACTCGACGGCGACCTCGGGGAGCCACTGACGATTCCCCAGACTGCCCGCAATGATGCGAAATGACTACAGAACTTGTGGAGAAGGCGTTATCCTCGACAGAGCGATGACCGTGCCAGTCGAATATGTCGATGCGCGACAGCTCTGGGACGAAAAGGAGAGCGCTCGCCGCGCAGATGAGGAGGCGCTGCGCTCTGGACGTAAGACGCCCGAGCAGCTCAAGCGCGAAAACGAGGTCTTTGCGCTTCCGGCAGATCGCATTCGGCTCAACCTCGACTCGGCGCACTCCCTGTCCTGAACACTGATCCCAGGGCCCCCATTCTGGGCTTTACACTGAGTTCATGGCAGCCACCGACCGGACAGTCCATGTTGGCCCACACACCTACGCGCTACTGCGCGAGGAGGCCGAGCGCCGTCATCGTGATATCGACACGACTGCCGACGATCTGCTCGCGGAGCGACTGTCAGCATCCACAGCCGACGCGGCAAAGCTGGAGCGGACGTTGGAGCGGGCCGCCCGCCTACGCGCACGCCTGCCAAACACGAACGTTGCCGTGATGTCGATCCGCGAAGGACGCGACGAGCTCGAACAGCGCGCAGAGCACCTGTGAGCGTCGTCATTGACGCCAGTGCGGTCGTGGCATTCGTGACCAAAGAGCCAGCTTCGCCAAAGGTCGCACAACTGCTTCACGACTGGGGTTCACAAGGGACTCCGCTGAACGCACCGGAGCTTGCACGTTATGAGATCGCCAATGCGCTTGCCAAGAAAGCGGCGAATGGCGAGCTGGACGACGATGCGATCGACGAAGCCTGGGATGTCCTCGATGATTTGCCGATCGTCTACCACCCGCTGCACGACGGGTCGAGCGCGGTGCGCGTCGCGATTACTCTCGAACGACGCTCCGCTTACGACGCCGCCTATCTCGCCCTCGCCCAGAGCCTGAACGCAGAGCTATGGACGCTCGACGGGCCACTCGCCCGCAACGCCAACTCGCACGGCTACCCGATCCATCTCATCGAGTAGCACTGACGATCCTCGCCGGACAGGGTGCAAACATACCCCACACCATTCGACGACAGAGACCGCGACGGCCTAGACGCGAATCCCTAGCAATAGAGCCAATCTAGCCAACCGAGCGACACCCCAAACCACCCTCAGGTAATCCGCGTGTCGGGGGTTCGAGTCCCTCCTCCGGCACTGCCGGGCGCTACGCCTCGACTCGGAGCGGTCCTGGGTCCAGGAGACGCCAAGACTTGCCCTCCTTAACGAGCGTCCCCCGGATCGCGACCGTCCGCTTTCCATCATGGGCTTCGATAGCCCGGTGGTACTGAGTGTCGTCTAGGTCGATCCGTACGTTGCGTTTGGTGTCCATCGCGAGACCTTCGATCACGATTGTGCCGACCTCATCGTCGGCTCTCCTGTCCAGAATCCCCACGACGCCGATCACCTCGATGTTGTCGAAGGGACCTAGCTTCTTCAGCGTCTTGCTCGCCTCGGGTAGTAGAGGCATGATCTCAGGCTCCAACGTGACGCGCTGATCAGACACGGTCGGCGGACGGGAAACGGCCCAGTCAACGCTGATCTCTAGAGCCGACGAAACGGACTCTTCGCTCATGACCTGAAGGGCGTCACACAGGTTGGCGCTGACGCCCTGGTCAATAACGTCCTCAAACACATCTACCGACGCTCCGGCGAGTACTCGCCCTGCCGCATCGTGGACAGCCTCCAGGGCAAGCACAAGCTGCGTGGTGACCCGCCGTTCGAACGGGACATGCAGATGCGCGGCTTCGTCCGGGAGCAAGGCACCTTGCTCGTCTGTCTCGACTTGCGAGATCACGGTGACGACGTAGCTACCTCGCTCCGTTTGTCCAAGCCGAACGCTGTTCAAATAATCCACTACCGTCGCGTGCTTCTTCGGGCCGTAAGCAGGGCGTGGCTCAACCGCCGCGCTGGCCACTGCTTGGATTAGATCGCGCGTTCCGCCAAAGAGCTTCGCGCCGTCTGTGATCGGAAGCTCACCGAGACCAACCCGTGGGCTCACTAGGCGTACTCGGACGAGGTCGGAGGCCGCGTACCGAAGATTCGTGAGCATCGTCGACCAGTCCGCATCTTCAATGTTGGCGAGCCGCCGAACGAACTGAGCCAAGCGCTCTTCGTAGTCGTCGGGTATCCGGGACAGGGGCAAGAACAGCGCCACGTCTCTACCGTGATTGGGATGCGACCACACCGAGAACGCTCCCGTGCGTCGGACCGCATCCCAACCATGGCCGAGCATGTACAGCTCCGCCACGACGGGGTCCACGAAGTCCGCGATGCGATCGTCAGTCAAAGTGCCTCTCCCGGCGGCTTGAGGTTGCCTAGCAGGCCTTCTACATCGAACACTTGTTCGGTTGGGATCGTGACGGCGACGGTGGACGTGTTGATGGTTGGCGGGAGGCCGGTGAGGCTGGTCCAGTAGGCACATCGCTTCAACACCATCTGCTCACGCTCGCTCAGCAGCCAATCGTCAGGATCTTCCGGCACGTCGACCACGATCAGCACGCGCGGCACGTAGAGCTTCTCGCGCTCAACTCGCAGGCGATCGTAGTCCTTAACGTCGAGGTCGTACGTGAAGCTCTCGGCTGCGGTGTCAACCGTGTGCGTACACTTCAGCTGGGCTGCAAGCTGGCCGCCAGCGACGCCGCCAACGTCTGGCGCGGTGAACTCGATGTCCTTGCTGTTCTGATCGTGCGGCGGCACCGACGCATCAACGCCTGCCGCAGCAGCTATGGCCCGGACAACAGCCCGGCTGAAGTGGTCCTTTTGGGCAGTGATGTGCATC
Organism: Solirubrobacteraceae bacterium; assembly: GCA_035603375.1. Taxonomy (GTDB): domain Bacteria; phylum Actinomycetota; class Thermoleophilia; order Solirubrobacterales; family Solirubrobacteraceae; genus Palsa-744. The sequence goes on along the minus strand of DATNKN010000445.1, from coordinate 1,728 downwards.
GGCTCGGCGCGTAGCGTAGCTGCACAGGCGAGTCGTTTGGTTGGTCGAAGTCGATATGGTCGAACACGCAACGGCATTCCTTTCTGCCAGCGAAGGCGTCAACGAGCCGGTCGCCGCACCGAAAGCCAGCACGCGGTTCCGGAGGTCCAGCGCTGGCTCAGCCACCACTCCGCAGCGTTCACGCTCGCAACCTACGTCCACCTACTCGACGGCGACCTCGGCGAGCCACTGACGATTCCCCAGACTGCCCGCAATGATGCGAAATGACTACAGAACCTCCGGAGAAGGCGTTATCCTCGACAGAGCGATGACCGTGCCAGTCGAATATGTCGATGCACAACAGCTCTGGGATGAGAAGGAGAGGGCTCGCCGTGCCGATGTGGAGGCCCTACGCTCCGGGGAAAAGACTGAGGCGCAACTCAAGCGCGAAACAGAGGCGTTTGCTTTTCCGCCGGGCCGCGCTCGTATCAACCTGGACTCGGCCCGCTCCCTCTCCTGAGCGAGAATCCGCCAGCCCTGGATGTTGAGGCGCTCGATGCGATCGAGGTCTCGGCGTCTCCGCTGAGCCTGGATGAGGCTCAACGCATCATCGCCCGCATCGAGGACGTGGTCCGCGACCGACACGTCGTCCTCGTTGGAGGACAGGCGGTCTCCGTGTGGATCGGCCAGCTCGAAGATCGCTTGGGAAACAAACTCACGACTGCACCGGTAGTCAGCCGAGACATCGACTTCCTAGGCAACACAGCAGACCTCCAACGAGCAGGCAATCTACTCGGCGGACGAGTCCATGTCGCCGGATGGCAACGCCGCACGCCGCTAGCGGGAGCGGCGATGTTCCTCGACAGCGACGGTCACAAGCGGCGTCTGGACTTTCTCGAAAGCGTCTACGGCATGAACTCGGAGGACATCAGGACCACCGCCATCGAGATCGACCTGCTGCCAGGTGAAGGCCGGCAGGTGCCCGTGTGGGTCATGCACCCCGAGCGCTGCATGGAGAGCCGCGTCCACAACAGCGTCCTGGCAAATAAGCAGACCGATCTCGCGTGGCGACAGCTTGAGGCATCCGTCGCCTGCGCCCGAGCCTTCAGTCGCCTACTCCTCGACGAGCGCGGCGATGCCGCCATACGCGATGTCCTGAAGCTCAACGAGCGCATCTTCCGCTTCGCCCAAGACGACCGATGCTCAAGGCTGGCTGCCGAACGAGGCGTCGAGGCTTTCGATGCCGTACTCGATGACGAGCGCCTGCCCGAGAAGTTCAGGACTGTGCGACTACCTCAGATGCAAAAGCGGATTCGGAGCTTGCGCGAAGGCTTGGCCCGAGGAACGGTCGGTAGCTGATGCCTGAGCGTATCCGGCACCCGATCTTCGCTCGCGTATATACGAGGTTCGCGGATACAAGCAATCGTCGCGGCGGCGCCGAACATCGTCGCAAGCTGCTCTTCGGCCTGAGCGGGCGTGTCATCGAGCTGGGAGCAGGCAGCGGCGCGAACTTCGCGCATTACCCCGCATCCGTTGACGAAGTTCTCGCCGTGGAGCCCGAGCCATACCTCCGCCAACAGGCACTCAGTGCAGCAACAGAAGCATTGGTAAACATCCGGGTGCTAGGTGACGTGCCTACACACGTTGTGAACGGTTGAGGAGGCATCCGGGTCTCATCCCAGGCTGTGGGTCTACGAGAACTCACTTCCATGGGAGGACCCGGATGCAGATCCACGGTAGAGCGAAGCT
>DATNKN010000433.1:0-10290 GCA_035603375.1 Solirubrobacteraceae bacterium | reverse complement strand
CTGGCGCGCGCTCTCCACGGCGGCGGTCGCCGACTCGCCCGGCGAGCCGGACGGGGGCGGCCCGATCGCGGTCGGGGGCTTTGCCTTCGAGCCCGACGGCGGCGCATCGCACGCATGGAGCGGCTTCGAGCCGGCTTCGCTGGTCGTGCCCGAGGTTGCGCTCGTGCGCGAAACGCGCGGCGGTGAGCTGCGCGTGCGACTCACGCTGGCGGCGCTCGCGCAACCCGACGACACCGGCGAGGGGCTGCTGGCCGGCCTCACGCGCAGGCTCGGTGAGCTATCCGAGCCGCCGCTGCCGCTGCTCGACCCCGCCCCAACGGGGCGCTTTCGGGTATCCAGCGGTATGCCCCCCGAGCACTACGAGGCGGCTGTCGCTCGTGCCGTCGAGACGATTCGCGCGGGGCGCATCCAGAAGATCGTGCTCGCCCGCGAGGTGCATGTGCACGCGCCGGGCGACTACGATCCGGCGGCTCTGTTCGGCGTCCTGCGCGACGCTTTCCCGTCCTGCTTCGTGTTCTGTGTCGGCCGTGGCGAGGCGACCCTGATCGCAGCCAGCCCCGAGCTGCTCGTACGCCGCGAGGGTCAGCGCGTCAGCACGATCGCGCTCGCCGGCTCGACGCGGCGCAGCGCAGACCCTGCCGTCGACGCCCACCTGGGCGAGCGGCTGATGCGCGACGAGAGCTACCGCGAGGAGCACGCGATCGTGGCACGACGCATCGAGCACACGCTCAATCGCTATGCGGTCTGGGTCGCCGCGGCGCCCGAGCCGACGCTGGTGCGGATCGCCAACATCCAGCACCTCGCCACCCCGATCCGCGCACAGCTGGCCGCACCGGTCGAGGCGATCGAGCTGGCCGGCCTGCTGCACCCGACGCCCGCCATCGGCGGCGAGCCCGCCGCGCCCGCGCTGGAGCTGATACCGGCGCTTGAGGGTCTCGATCGTGGCTGGTACACCGGTCCCGTTGGCTGGACCGACGCCGCCGGAGACGGCGAGTTCTGTGTTGCATTGCGCTGTGCTTTGTTGCGCGGCAACGTCGCCCGCTGCTACGCCGGCAATGGCATCGTGCGTGGCTCCGATCCTGGTACTGAGCTGGTGGAGACCGAGACGAAGTTGCAGGCGCTGCTGCCGCTGCTCACTGGCTGATCGAGCCGGAAACCGCGCTCCAAACGTCGCGATGCAGCTCGACGTTGGCCTCGCGCCGCGTTCGCGCTTCGACGATGCTCGATTCGGATGCGGCGAGCGCCCGCTCCAGTGCCGCTCGGAAGCCGGCGACGTCGGCGACCGTCTCGTGACCCAACCCGTACAACGCGGCCGCGCTTGCGAAATCGAGGCCGGTCGGCGTGGCGATGTGCTCGGTGTAGATGTCGCGCTCCGTTGCGGCGCCCGCGACTGGCAGAAAATCGAAGATCCCGCCGCCTTCGTTGTTGAGCAGCACGATCGTCAGCTTCAGATCCAGGCGAAGGGCGGCAAGTAGCGCGCTGAGGTCGTACGCAAGCGCCACGTCGCCGATCAGCAGCACCGTAGGGGCACGGCTCGCGGCGGCCGCGCCGAGTGCGCTTGAGACTGTGCCATCGATTCCGTTTGCGCCGCGATTGCACAGAACACGTGGGGGGTCGGGTCGCACCGGCCAGAAAGTCTCGATGTCGCGCACCGGCATCGAGGAGGCCACGAACAGCGTCGCCTCCTCGGGCAGCAGCACGCCAAGCTCGGCGGCCACCACGGGCTCGCTCAGTCCGCTTGCGGCGAGTGTGCCCAGGATCGCCTCCGCCGCGCGCTCGTCGGCGGCGCGCCAGCCGGCCAACCAGTCGCCGCCTTGGCCATCCTGGTTGGCGGCACTCGGGTCGTCCTTTGCCGGTGTCTCGTCGTGCCATGTTCTGCTCAGCGCGTCGAGTGTTGCCGCCGGCTCGGCCGTCAGCCACTCGGACACGGCACTCGCGGGGTCCTGCCACGCCTGCTCCGGGTCGAGTGCGATCTGGGGAGTGTCGGCTAGATCCGCCAGCCAAACGCGCAAGGGCTTGGACACCGGCAGATCGCCGACCCTGATAACGATCTCGGGCTCGTGCTCGCGTGCGAACACGGGGTCGCGCAGCAGCGCGTCGTAGTGGGCTATCGCGGCATCCCCGCACCGGGCGCCGGACATCGGATCGGCCAGCAGCGGCCAGCCGGCCAACTCGCAGAACCGTGCGGCGGCCTGCCCGAGGGGCGTGTGGCGCTCGTGGCGGCCCGCCACCAGCACTCCTCGTTGAGACGAGCCGATCCGCTCGCGCAGCGTCGCCGCCGCCAGATTTGGATCGGACGCTTGCGCGCGACGGCTAACGAACGGCCGCGCATCTGGCCGCCCCTCGCCCGCGGACGGCGGAGCCTGCTCACACACGAGCGGCTCGCGCAGCGGGAAGTTCAGGTGCACAACGCCGGGTCTGCCTTCGATCGCGGTCCAGTAGGCACGACACGCGAGCGTGCGCATCCAGCGGACACGCTCGTCGCTTGCCTCGTGCGTGCCCACCTCGAAAAACCACTTGGCAAAACCGCCGAACAGCTTCAGCTGGTCGATCGTCTGTCCGGCGCCGACATCGCGTAGCTCCGGCGGGCGATCTGCGCTCAGCACGATCAGCGGCACCCGCGCCTCGTGCGCCTCGACGACCGCGGGCAACAGCTCGGCGACGGCCGTGCCCGACGTGCACACAATCGCCACCGGCAACTGCGACGCCTTGGCCAATCCCAGCGCGAAGAATCCCGAGCAGCGCTCGTCTATATGCGAGTGACAGCGCAGGCGCTGCTCGCGGGCGAGGCTCAGCACGAGTGGGGTGCAGCGCGACCCCGGCGAGGTGCACGCGTCGCGCATCCCGCAGCGCGCCAGCTCGTCGACGAAGGCGCCGAGCAGTCGGTAGGTGTCGGTAGCGGAGGTCATGGTCGGGTCGGGTGGAGTGCGCCTAACGCTATCTCGCTTCCTGCACGACTGTCCCGCGTATGCGCAACCGTCGGAAAAGGGGGCGTGGACAAATACCAAACGACCACCCAAGACGGCCGAGCAGTCGTGTTTGACGCTGGATCGCATCTACACCTTGCGCTCGGGCGTTCATGGCTACTCGATCACGTCGAGACAATCATCGGAACGGTGTCCCTTCCAGATTTTCACGCCGAGGACCCCGTTTCCGGACGAGAGCAGTTCTTTCTACGCCACTTCGAGCCAAATCGATGGTTGCGAGTTGTCGTAGACTTCAACGATCATCCGGCATGGATCGTCACTGCTTTCGTCCAGCGTAACGATCCAAGGGAGTGACTATGAAGATCAACATCTCCGGCATCGAGTTCGATCACTGGCACTACGATGACCGTGGCGACGTTCTCTATCTGAGCGTCGGTCGGCCGCGCAAGCCTGCCACCGCGTTTGCGACGCAGGAGGGGCATAACGTCGAATACGACGAAGCCGGCAAGGTGATTGGCCTCATCTTGATGAACGTCCGGTGGACGCTCGAGCGCGAAGCCGAGTTGACGTTGACGTGGCCGCCAGCGCACCTGGCTCCGGGCGATCTCGCGGCGGCGTTGGCCGCTTGACTGCCAAAGCCGAGAACGTCGTCCTGCTGCACGGATTCGCCGGCACCCATCGCGCGTGGGACGGCGTTTGCGAGCATTTGCCGACAGAACGCTATCGCCCCGTCGCGCTTGACCTCCCAGGGCACGGGGAGCTGCTCGACGCGCCGCGTCCCTTGACGTTCGGGGGATGCGTCGAGAGCGTGCTTGCACGCGCCCCCGAGCGCTTCGTGCTCGCCGGTTATTCGATGGGTGGGCGCATCGCCTTGCACATCGCGCTTACCGCCCCCGAGCGGATCGAGCGGCTCGTGCTCATCTCCACGACGGCGGGCATCTCCGATCCGGAGGAGCGCGCGCGGCGCAGCGAGGCCGACCACCGCCTCGCCGACGAAGTGCAAGCTGGCACGATCGAGGATTTCGTCGATCGCTGGCGCTCCCAGGCGATGTTCGCCGAAGACCCGCCCGAGGTTGGGATGCGCGCGCGTGCCGATCAGTCGCGCAACCATCCCGACAGCGTCGCCGCCGCGCTGCGCGGAATCGGAACGGGGGAGATGCAGCCGCTGTGGGAACGCCTGGGCGAACTGAGAATGCCGGCCGTCGTGCTCGCTGGTACCCGCGACGTCAAGTTCCGCGCGCTGGGGGAGCGCATGGCCGCCGAGCTTCCCGATGCTCGATTCCTGCTCACTCCAGGCGGTCACGGCCTTCCCTACGAGGTACCGGAGGCCGTGGCCGACGCGATCGGCTGAGCCGAACCCACAGGCCGTAGCTGGAGCCATCGCCCTTTGACAGACTGAGACTGAGTCCACGCGTGTGGCCGCGAGCGACTCGTGCGCGGAGGGCTCTACTGACCCTGTTCCTTCGCGATCGAAGAAAGCACGTCGAACGACGGTCGTGTCGTGTTGTTGCCGTTCATGAAACCGAACTTGCCTTCGCCGTCGTCGTGGGATTCGAACCACCAGATGCCGGCGACGTGCGCATCGGAGAGGAACACTTCATAGGCCGCGCGCATCTTGGTGGCCTGTTCCTGTTCTGAGCAGGCGCCGTTGAAAGCGCCACATTTGCTCATGTCGTAGCCGAACTCGGTGATGTAGAACGGTGGGATCGAGCCGAGCACATCCTGGGCAATGGCTTCCTGGGCTGCGACGGCGTTGACGCCGGCCTCGTCCTCGTAGTTTTCACCGAGCGACCCGTAGGGGTGGGTGCTCAGGCCGTTGGCGAGGATCGCGGCGGCGAGACCGGGCACCCCTTTGACGGCGTCGCGCAACCAGCCGCCACCGCTGGAATCGCTCGACAAGCCGGTCGGCGAGGAATAGTCGCCCCACATGTTGAACAGGAGTGGGATGTGAATGCCCGCAGTCTGCATCGCGTCCACCGCGGCGAGATACATCTTTCCGTACTGCACCGGATTTGCGACGCCGCCCTTGAAGTACACCTCGTTGCCGGCTTCGGCGATCGAGATCCCCGGGTTGGTTTGGATCTGGCTCACCACTTCGGCGCCCCATCGGCTTGGTTCGGTTTGAGACAGAGGGCTTCCGTCTGCGATGTTGCCCACAATCGCGAGCACCTTGAACCCGTCGCTCAGCGAGGCCGGAACCGTGTTCCATTGGGCGCCGATTTCCACGCGGTTCCAAGTGATATGGCCGGCAATGATCGTCTTGGCGGGCACTTCTCCCCAACCCGCTCCGTCGTTGGTGCCAATGATCTTGCCTTTGATCCCGCTCGTGGTCCCGCCTTTGGATTCCCCGCTGGATTCGCCGCCGGACCCGCCGGTGCCCCCACCTGTCGATCCGCCTTCGGACCCGCTCGTGGAAGTCGGTGGATAGACGATCGTGACCTCTTGGGCCCATGGAGCTGTGCCGGGAACGCTTGCGGACAGTCCGTAGTTGACCGTCTGGCCTGGCATGGCTGGGGGCGTGTAGCTCGTTCCGCTTACGACCGTGTAGGTGGTGCTCCGCGTGGTGTTGGGGTCGAGGATCGTAGCCAGGGTGTATTGGGTAACCCCGGGTACAGCGGTCCATGAGATGGTGTCCCCTTTTACGCTGAGCACAGGGGTTGTCGGAGTCGTGACAGGGATTTCTTCCACTTTGACGGGAACTTCTTTGACGGGAAGAGTTTCTTTGACAGGGGGTGCTTCTTCTTTGACGGGAGGTGTTTCTTCAACTGTTACCGGCATGCTTGCCGCGGTGACGGTGGCCTCCTGGGCTGACCAGGTGAGTCCGCCGTCGGCGCTCACTCCCACGTAGGCTGTCTGTCCGGGTTCGAGGGTGGGCGTGTAGGACTGTGGTTCACTTGTACTGCGGGGAATGGTCAGGTACTTGGTGGTGCGTCCGGTGGCGCCGCGTGGTGCGGTTGAGATCGCGATCTCATAGGAGTTTTTACTACCGATCGGCGCCCACTGCACGGTCTCGCCCTGCACGCTGAGGACGGGAGTGAGCGGGCCCCCGAGTGGCGGCGATTCGGCAGCGGACGCAGAGCCCGCTGAAGCGGCAGATAGCGTCAGGCATAGCAGTGACATCGATACCCATACTGCGGATCGAGCTGCAAGTTTGCACGACCGGACCGTGGACATCGTGACCCCTTCCTCTCCTCGAAGGTTCAGGAGGGTATCAGAGATTAATAACTTTATGTAAACCTGTCCAAATCTCTCTGAGAACCTGTCTCAAAGCAGGCGGTTCTAAAGAGGCTCGACGCCGAGGCCCGGACCATCCGGCACGCCGATCGCCCCGTCCACCGCAGCAAGCGGGTCGCCGATCCCCTCAAACATCGCAAGCGTGGCCAGGCCGCAGGCGGGCAGCGGCCCACGCGAGGCGAGCGCGGCGGCCGCGTGCAGCGCGGCGGCGATCCCCAACGGCCCGTCGAGCGTCGAGGCGACGTACGCCTCCGCGCCGGAGGCGCGCACGAGCGACGCGGCGGCGAGCAGGCCGGAGATGCCTCCGCAGCGCGCGATCTTCAGGCACACCGCGTCGGCGACGCCGGCGGTCAGCGCGCCGTGCTCGGCGGCGGTCTCGTCGATCGCCACGCGTATCGCCACGCGCTCGCGCACTTCGCGCACGCGCGCCAGACCGTGTACAGGCTCCTCGACCAGCTCCAGGCCGGCGGGGGAGAGCACGTCGATGGCGCGCACCGCCTGCTCCACGCTCCACGCGCCGTTGGCGTCCACGCGCAATGCGGCGTGTGGCCCGGCCGCCGCTCTCACCGCCGCGATTCGTCCCGCGTCGTCGCCGCTGCCGACCTTCACCTTCAAGCAGTCGAACCCTTGCTCCACCGCACGCGCCGCCTGCTCGGCCGCTCCCACGCGGTCGAGCGCCGAGAGCGTCGCGTTCACCGCCACGCTCGGCGCGGGGGTGTCCGTCAACAGCGCGGCCACCGGCCGTCCCGCGCGACGCCCGGCGCGATCCCACAGGGCGAGGTCGATCGCGGCGAACGCCTCGGGCAGGTCCTCGGCGCGCCGGCACGCGTCCACGGTCTCAGCTCCGTTCGTCCCGGTCGAGCGCTCCAATATTGGGCGGTAGCGCTCCAGTGCCCGCTCCACGCGCGCGATGCTGATCCCGTCGTAGGGTTGCAGTGGCGCCGCTTCCCCATAGCCGGTCACGCCGTCCTCGTCGGTGAGGGAGACCGTCAAGAGTTCGCGCTCGCTCACGGCCCCGTAGGAGCTCGCAAGCGGTTGGCGCAGGCGCAGGCGATGGCGCTGTACGCCGAGTCTCATCGCTCCTCGACGCCCCGCGCTATGACCCGATCCCGCCGCTGGCGAGGATGCCCGCGGCGAACAGCAGACAGAACACGAGCTGCAGCGCCCCGGTCTTCGCCAGCGCGCCGTTCAGCGACGGGCCGTCCACGCGCGTGCGGACCACCTTCACCAGCGGCACCGCGAGCGGGATCGCAAGCCACGGCAACAGCAGCCACGCGGTCATCGAGCCGAGCAGCCACGGCAGCGGCACGAGCACGAACGCGCCCGCCACCATCGCCGTGTACAGGGCGCGCGTGCGCGAGCGGCCGAGGCGCACCGCGAGCGTGCGCTTGCCGGCGCGGCGGTCTGTCTCCAGGTCGCGCACGTTGTTGACGACCAGGATCGCGCTCGCTAGCAAGCCGACGGGCACCGCGCACGCGAACGCCTGCCATGGCAGCTGCTGCACCTGCACGAAATATGACCCGCTCACCGCCACGATGCCGAAGAACAGGAACACGAACAGCTCGCCGAGGCCCTCATAGCCGTAGGGTCGCGGGCCGCCCGTGTAGAGCACGCCCGCGAGGATCGACGCCGCGCCGACTGCGATCAGCTCCCAGCCGGCTACCGCGACGAGATATACGCCGCACAGCACGGCGAGCCCGAACGTAACGTAGGTCGCAAGCAGCACCGTGTTGGGGGGCACGAGCCCGCCCGCGGTTACCCGCACCGGGCCGAGCCGATCGTCGGTGTCGGCGCCTCGACGCGCATCGGAGTAGTCGTTTGAGAGGTTGGTGCCGACCTGGATGAACACGGCGCCGAGCAGCGCCGCCACGAACGCGAGCGGACGGAAGTGTCCGTCGCCGAGCGCGAGCGAAGTGCCAACGAGTACCGGCGCGATCGCCGCCGGCAACGTGCGCACGCGGGCGGCCATCACCCATATGTGCACCGTGCTCGACGTTTTCGCGCGTGGCGGCCCGGCGTGGGCCTGCGCGGCGACTGTGCGCTGTGGGATCATGCGCGGCGGGGAAAGCGCGCGAAGTCGGGCTCGCGCTTTTGCTTGTAGGCCTCGCGCCCCTCGCGCGCCTCCTCGCTGCCGTAGAACAGCAGGTTGGCGTCATGGGCGAGCTGCTGGATGCCCGCGAGTCCGTCCTCGGCGGCGTTGAAGCTTGCCTTCAGCAGCCGCAGCGCGAACGGCGAGAGCTGAAGCATCTCGTGGCACCACTGCACCGTCTCCTCCTCCAAGCGCTCAAGCGGTACCACGGTATTGATGAGCCCCATCTCCAACGCCTGCCGCGCGTCGTACTGGCGGCACAGAAACCAGATCTCCTTGGCCTTCTTGACGCCAACCATGTTCGCCAGCAGTCCGGCGCCGAAGCCCCCGTCGAAGGAGCCCACGCGCGGGCCGGTCTGTCCGAAGCGCGCGTTGTCCGCCGCGATCGTGAGGTCGCACACGAGCTGCAGCACCTGTCCGCCACCGACCGCGTACCCGGCGACCATCGCGACGACCGGCTTTGGCAGCCGTCGAATCTGCACGTGCAGGTCGGTGACGTGGAAGCGGCCGGGGCGGGTGGGATCCGGATTACCCGCCTCGTCCTCGGCGAGGTATCCGGAGTCGCCGCGCACGCGCTGATCGCCGCCGGAGCAGAACGCCAGGGGCCCCTCGCCGCAGAGCACGATCGCGCCCACCTCACTGTCCTCGCGTGCTGTTTCCAGGGCCTGGGAAATCTCCACGACCGTCAGTGGGCGGAAAGCGTTTCTGACCTCCGGGCGGTCGATTGTGATCTTCGCGATGCGGGGCGCCGGACGATTGTCCCGCGCCTCTGCTTCGGCCGACTTCTCATAGCGGATGTCGGTGTAGCTGCCGGCTGCAATCCACGTGGTGGCCAAGGTTCCTCAACGCTCCCATCCGTAGCTGTGGGTTGGCGCCGCACGGAGCGCACGCCAACGATTCAACGCGAAGGCTAGCTGTAAGTCCTGAGTAGGTTGGTCTATCCGGGCCCCCTCGGAGGCTGAGAGCTGCCAAGCGACTCATGAACAACAGCTAGCCTATGGCGATGCAGGTCGAAGCATGGCTGCGGCGCGCCGCCATCTCGGCGCCGACGCTTACCGCGCTGCAAACGCCGGATGCGTGCGTGTCCTATGCCGAGCTGTGGCACTTGGCGCGCGCGGGCGCGGGCGAGCTGAGCGAGCGCGGAGTGCGTCCCGGGGAGCGCGTCGCGATCGCGCTGGTGCCAGGCATCGCGTTCGCGCAGGCGCTACACGCGTGCATGCAGCTGGGCGCGGTCGCGGTGCCCCTGGATCTGCGTCTCACGGCTGCCGAGCGCGAGCAGATCGTAGACGGCACGCGCTTGCTCATTGACGAATCGCTGGGTGTCGATGCTGGCCGCGTCGCCCCAGATGCGCCGTGCTCATTCCATGACCTCGATGCGGTGTGCACGGTGATCCACACCTCCGGCACCACTTCGGCCCCGCGGCCGATCGAGTTGACCTACGGCAACTTCCTCTGGAGCGCGCTCGGCTCAGCTGTGGCACTCGGGGTCGATCCGCGGGAGCGCTGGCTGTGCGCGCTGCCCGTGTCGCACGTGGGTGGCCTGTCGATCCTGCTGCGCAGTGCGATCTACGCGACCACCGCCGTCGTCCACGAGCGCTTCGACACAGAGGCCGTGCTCCGTGCACTGCGAGGCGAGCAGATTACGCTCGTGTCGCTCGTCTCGACCACGCTGGCGCGACTGCTGGACGCGGGCCTGTGCGACCCTCCGCACCTGCGCTGCGCGCTCACTGGCGGCGGTCCCGTCCCGACCGCGCTTGCCAAGCGCGCGCGCGCGGCGGGTGTGCCGGTCGTGGAGACCTACGGCCTCACCGAGTGCTGCTCGCAGGCGGCGACCGCCCCACTTGCGGCCTTGGCGGCGGTAGGTGTCGGATCGACCGGGGAGGCGCCGCCGCCAGGGGCGGCGGATACACAGACCTCGCGCGGGATCGGTGCGGGCGTGCCGCTGTTTTGCACACGCGTCGAGATCGCGCCCGACGGGGAGATCGTGCTTGCGGGCCCGACCGTGGCGCCCGGCGCGAGGTCCGCCGACGGTCGCCTGCA
>DATNKN010000366.1:0-17969 GCA_035603375.1 Solirubrobacteraceae bacterium | reverse complement strand
AGGCGCGCGGCGGCGGCGTCCTCGGGGCGTAGCGGCCCGAGCGGCTCGCGGTCGATGCCCAGCAGCTCTTGGATCGCGAGCTCGGTTTCCCGGTAGCCGCCCTCGCCGTAGTGGTAGTCGAACAGGCGCGCGTGCCCGTCGAACAGGTAGCGCGCGGGCCAGCCGCGGTTCTCGTACTCCCGCCACACCTCAAACTCGCCGTCGATCAGCACCGGGTGTGTGATCTCCAGGCGCGCGACGGCGTCGCGGACCGCCTGCTCTTCGCGTCCCGGCGCGAAGCCCGGGCAGTGCACGCCGACGACGCGCAACCCCTGCTCGGCGTAGCGCTCGTGCCACGCCTTCACGTATGGGAGCGTCCTGATCGAGTTGGGACGGCAGAAGTCCCAGAACTCGACCAGCATCGGCTGACCTCGCTTGAGGATGCTTGCCTGCGCCCCGTTCGTGTTGACCCACGGCAGCTTCGTGGGGAACAGGGGCGCGGCAATCGTGTCTACTGGAGCCCGCAAACGCGCGCCCTAGCCGATGGAGCCGACCATCTCCAACTGAATGAGGCGGTTCAGCTCGACCGCGTACTCCATCGGCAGCTCCTTCGTCACCGGCTCGATGAACCCGTTCACGATCATCGCCGCGGCCTCGTCCTCGGTGAAGCCGCGCGAGCCCATGTAGAAGAGCTGGTCGTCGGAGATGCGCCCGACCGTCGCCTCGTGCGCGACCGCCACGTTGGGGTTCTGGATCTGGATGTCAGGCCACGTGTCCGAGCGGGATTCGCCGTCCATCATCAGCCCGTCGCACTGCACGCGCGACTTCGAGCCGGCGCTGTTGTTGCCCATCTTCACCAGGCCCCTGTAGCCCATGATGCCGCCGTCCTTGGAGATCGACTTGGCGAGGATGTTCGAGGTGGTGTTCGGCGCCAGATGCACGACCTTCGCGCCGGTGTCCTTGTGCACGCCTTTGCCGGCCACACCGACGTTGAGGTGGTCGGCGCGCGCGCCCTCGCCCATCAGGAACGAGCCGGGGTAGAGCATCACGTACTTGGCGCCCATCGAGCCACCGACCCACTCGACGGTGCCCTCGGCATCGACGATGGCGCGCTTGGTGTTGAGGTTGTAGACGTCCTTGGACCAGTTCTGCACGGTGGTGTAGCGGGCCTTGGCGCCCTCATGTACGAAGATCTCCACGACCGCGGAGTGCATCGAGTTGACCGAGTACGTCTGGGCGGTGCAGCCCTCGATGTAGTTCACGTCCGAGCCCTCGTCGGCGATGATCAGCGTGTGCTCGAAGGTGCCCTCGCCGGCGCCCTCCATGCGGAAATAAGCCTGCAGGGGAAGATCCACCTTGACGCCCTTGGGCACGTACAGGAACGAGCCGCCCGACCACACAGCGCCATGTAGGGCGCTGAACTTATTGTCCTGCGGCGGCACGCACTTGTTCATGAAGTACTTCTGCACCAAATCGGGGTACTTGGTGATGGCGGTGTCCATCGAGCAGAAGAGGATGCCGAGCTTGGCGTACTCTTCCTTCAGGCCCTCATACACGGGCTCCTGGCGCCACACGCCGACAACACCGGCGAGGTGCTCGCGCTCGGCCTGGGGGATGCCGAGGTCCTCGTAAGTTTTCTTCATCTCCTCCGGCACGTCGTCCCAGGAGTTGAAGCGCCCGGCGGTCGGGGGGGAGTAGAGCACCAGCTCGTCGAGGTTCAGGCCGCTCAAATCCGGGCCCCACGTGGGCACGGGCTTGCGTTCGTAGATTTCAAGCGACTTGACGCGCTTCTCGGCCATCCAATCGGGCTCGCCCTTGACCTTCGATAGCTCGCGCACCACCTCGCGGGAGATGCCTTTGCGCGCAAGCAGCTGTCCCTGCTCGTCCTCGACGATTGGGCTGGGCTTTGCGATCTTGGTCTGGTCTAGCGTCGCCATAGGGCTCCCTTTGTGAATCCTGTGCTATGAACTAGGAATTGTATCGAGGTCGTGGCGCGCGGCCAACGCGAGCGAGGTTTGAGGCTCCGATCTCGCACGGCGCGCACGCGGCTCAACAGGCCACAACGTGGATCGCTCGGCGCGAGGCCGCCACGAGCCGGCGGATGTCCCGCGGATCGCTGGTGAGGATTCGGTCGCCGGTGGATGCGACCGCGACAACGGTTGCATCGGCGGGATCCTTTGCCTGCGCCCGGCCAAGTAGTGTCCCGGCGTCCTGTCCCAGGCGCTGGTCAACGGGCCGTACGTCAATGCTCTTGAGTAGTCGCGCAAGGCTTGCCTGGCGTCCGTGATCGTCGCGCCACACCTCGGCGATCACCACCCCGGTGGTGCGCATGTCTATTCCGCTCTGCTGCGCTACCCGCAGCTTCGCCGCGATCCGCCGCTCACCACGGTCTACTGCCACGAGTGCGCCGGCGTCGAGAACAAGCGCTGTCATTTGCTCAGGCGGCGGCGGTCGCCGGCGCGGCCACGCCCAACTCCGCGGCGGCTCGCGCCAGCTCGTCCTCGCTCAGCGCTCCGTGCTCGGATTCCCACTCGAGCAAGTACTCGGAAAGTGCCTGTGAGCGCAGCTTCGCCGCAGCTGCGTCTTCCAGCCAGGCGGAGATGCTCGATCCCTTTGAGTGCGCGGCCTCTCTCACGGCGTCGCCGAGGTCCGGGGCAAATGACACGCTGAGCTTGTCCACCTTCATAGAGTCAGAATACCAGGGTAGGGAATAACGGGGTAGCAACTACTAGGCTATTCCGCTGCGGATTAGGGTCGTGAAGCTGAAGGTGGGGCAAGGTTGCTAGGCCGAGCCCACCGGGCCAATAGCGAAAATTCATACTTTTTTGCGCGAGATGTAGCGAAAAACTATAGTTTTTCGCTACGAAGTCAGGCTTGGGGCCTGTATTGGTCAGCTCCCACAGGCCAACTGTTATCCCCCGTAACGGCTCCCTTGACGACCTTCAGTCCCAGCAGCGCACACTTGCGCCGGGTGGCCGACACGGGAATCCCGAGCAGCTCTATCGCCCAGTCGGCGTCGAGCTTGCCGACCTGCTCCAGCGGCATCCCGACCAGCTCCTCGGAGGCGATCGACGCGGCGGCCTGGGAGATCGCGCAGCCGTGGCCGTGGAAGCGCAAGTCCTCGATGCGGCCGTCCTTGACGCGGATGTGCACGCCCAGCTCGTCGCCGCACAGCGGGTTGTGCTCGAGCCCCTCCATGTCGTGGGGGTCCAGCTCGCCGAAGTTGCGCGGGCGCTTGTAGTGGTCGAGGATGTAGTCGCGGTAGAGGTCGTCCATGAGGGTGTCTTTGTTGGGTGCGTGTTTTTTGGGATAGGGGGTCGTTCGGGTCGGTTATCTAGAGCCCGAATATGCGCCTGCCCGCGATCAGTGCATCGATCAGCGCATCCACGTCACGCGGCTCGTTGTACACGCCCACGCTCGCCCGGGCCGTGGCGCCGACGCCGAGGCAGCGCATCAAGGGTTGCGCGCAGTGGTGTCCCGCGCGGATGCACACGCCGCCTCTGCCCGCGAGCTCGGCGATGTCGTGTGCGTGCATACCCTCGATCGTGAACGACGCGAGCCCGCCTCTGTGCTCTGGCTCGGGCGGCCCGACGACGCACAGGCCCGGCACCTCGGCCAGGCGCTCGAGCATGTAGCCGGTCAGCTCCTGCTCGTGGGTGCGCACCCGCTCCATGTTGAGCGCCGACAGGTAGTCCACTGCCGCTCCCAGCCCCACGGTCTCGGCGATCGGGGGCGTGCCCGCCTCGAACTTGTAGGGCAGCTCGTTCCAGGTGGCCCCGTCGAAATCCACCGAGGCGATCATGTCGCCGCCCGTGAGGAACGGCTCCATCTCCTCCAGGATGCTTGCGCGACCGTGCAGCACGCCGATGCCGGTCGGGCCGAGCGCCTTGTGGCCCGTCCAGGCGTAGAAATCGGCGCCGAGCGCGGCCGCGTCCACCGGCATGTGCGGCACGGCCTGGGCGCCGTCCACCACGGAGACGGCCCCGGCAGCCCGGATGCGCGCCGTCATCTCCGCGACCGGCACGATCGTGCCGAGCACATTGGACACGTGTGTGAACGCCACCAGCTTCACGTCGCCGCGTTCCAGTTCGCGGTCTAGCTGCTCGGGCGATAGCTCTCCGCGCTTGTCCACCTCCAGGTAGCGCAGCTGCGCGCCCTTCTCCTTGCACAGTTGCTGCCACGGCACGATGTTCGCGTGGTGCTCCATCTGCGTCGTCAGCACCGCGTCGCCGGGGCCGATGTTGGCGCGACCCCACGCGTAGGCGACGAGGTTGATCGCCTCGGTGACATTCTTGGTGAAGATCGTTGCTTTTTGCTCCCAGCCGGCGAAGCTCGCGATCTTCGTGCGCGCGCCGTCGTAGGCGGCGTCGGCCTCCTGTGCCAGGGCGTAGACCCCGCGATGCACGTTGGCGTTGCGCTCGCGGTAGTAGGCGTTCATCGCGTCGATCACGGTTGCCGGCTTCTGCGATGTGGCCCCCGAGTCGAGATAGATCAGCGGCCGGCCGTCGAACTCCTCGGAGAGGATCGGGAAGTCCGCCCGTACGTCGAGTGTCGTCACGACGCTCATCGCGCCGTCGCGTACGCCTCGATGTCGTCTCGCGCGGCCGCGAGCTTTGCTGCGATCTTGGTGCGCACCAGCTCTTCCAGCGGCTCGTCCTCGAGCTGCCCGAGCACCGGCTCAAAGAAGCCCTCCACGAGCAGTCGCACGGCGGAGGGACGATCCAGACCGCGGCTGGCCATGTAGAAGATCGACGCCTCGTCCAGTTCGCCGACGGTGCCCCCGTGTGAAGCCGACACGTCATCGGCCGACACGAGCACCGAGGGGATCGCGTCCAGGCGCGCCTTCGGCGAAAGCATCAGCGTGTGAATCTGCAGGTAGGTGTGTGTCTTCTGCGCGCCCGGGTCGATCTGGATCAAGCCCTCGAAGCTCGCGCGACTGGCGCCGGTGGCGGCACCGCGCCAGTGCACATCCCCGCCGCTCGGGCCCGTCTCGTGCAGGTCCACCGCGAACGTGTCGAGGTGCTCCTCCGCCTCGGTGAAGAACAGACCCCTGAAAGCCATGTCGCCGCCGGGCTCCATCACTGCGAGCTCCAGGTGGTGGCGCACAAGATGGCCGCCAAGCAGTGCCGGCAGCCAGTGACAGTAGGCGTCGCGGCCAACGCCCACGAAGCGGGTGGAGGCGTCGAACACGTCGCCGTCTTTCCAGTCCTGCACCTGGGCGAGGCGACAGCGGGCGTTGTCCCGCAGGTACAGCTCGAACGCGCCCGCATGCAGCGACTGACCGTCCTTGAAGTCCGCGGCCAGGTCGTGCTCGTGGACCTTGAAGTCGCTTCCCTTCCCGCCGATGGCGAGTGTGCGCCCGTACTGTGCGACGCCCGCGCCACCGATTGCGTACACGATCTCGAACGGGTCCTCCACGACGAGATTGTCCGGCACATACAGGAACGCCCCGCCGGTCCAGAACGCGGCGTTGGCTGCCTCTAGCTTGTGGCGATCGATCGTCAGGCGCTTTGAGTACCACTGCTGAACCAGCTCCGTGTGCTCGCTGGCGGCCTGCTCCAGCGGACACAGGATCACGCCCCGCTCGGCGAGCTTGGGGTCCAGCTCGATATGCACGGTCGAGCTGTCGAGTTGCACGATCCGCCCGGCGCGCGGTCGGTTGGGGATCGCCTCGCTCACGAACTCGGGCACGCCGGTGTCAGGGCTGTGCTCGCGCGGGCCGACCGCGTCCAGCTCAAGCTCGGCGAAGCTCGTCGTCCAGAAGCCCGAGCGGCGCCACACCGGCAGCTCGCTGTGCTCGAACGCCTCGAGTGCTGTCGCGCGCAGATCGGCGAGCGTCTTTTGTCCATCGCCCGCGCCCGCGCCCGCGAGCGCGTGGTACAGCGACGCCTCACGGTGGCGTCCTGGCTTGACCGCCACTGCCTCAGGCGGCACCGGCGCCGACCTCCTGGCGGATCTGGTCGTAGCCCTCGCGCTCAAGGCGTTCCACCAGCTCCACGCCGCCCTCCAGCACGATGCGCCCATCCATCAGGATGTGCACGAACTGGGGCTTGACGTAGTGCAGGATGCGCTGGTAGTGGGTGATGATCAGCGCGCCCAACCCCTGCTCGTCGTGCAGGCGCTGCACGCCCTCGGCGACGGTGCGCAGCGCGTCGATGTCAAGGCCCGAGTCGGTCTCGTCCAGGATCGCCACGTCGGGGGAGAGCATCGCCATTTGCAGGATCTCTGCGCGCTTCTTCTCGCCGCCGGAGAACCCATCGTTGAGGTGGCGCGAGGTGAACGCGCGGTCCACATCGAGCAGCTCGATCGCGTGCTGCAGCTGCGCGCCGAACTCCTTGACCCGGATCGGCTCATCGCGTTTGGCGTTGATCGCCATGCGCAGGAAGTTGGCCACGGAAACGCCCGGGATCGACACGGGGTACTGGAAAGCAAGGAACAGGCCCGACTTCGCTCGCTCGTGCGGCTCGGCCTCGGTGATGTCCTCGCCCTTGAACACGATCTTGCCCTCGGTCACCTCATAGGAGGGATGGCCGAGCAGCGTGTTTGCGAGCGTTGACTTGCCCGATCCGTTCGGGCCCATCAGGGCGTGAATCTCGCCCTTGTCGATATTCAGATCGACGCCTCTGAGAATCTCGCGATCCTCAATGCGCACGTGCAGGTTGATGATTTCGAGATCGGCCATGGTTCCTTTGCTCTAAGCGGGGGTGGGGACGGGGACTGAAGAAGCGTTAGGCGGGTATCGAGGGAAGCGGGGCAGAGGCGGGTATCGGAGAAGTGGGAAGCGGAGTGGATGTGGCGCCGGCCGTACCGTTCGTCGCGGCCATGAGCGTTTGCGCTTCGTTTCCGATCAAGAGGTCGGCGAGGGTGGTTTCGCGCAGAGTGCGCACGATCGAGAAGCGCACGCGCGTCCACAGCAGCTTGGTGGGGCACACATGGTTGGGATCGGACTCCCGTGAGCACACCACACGCCCGTCGGAGGCCTGGGAGATGCACTCGATCGGCGCGATCGACCCCTCCAGTGCCTCGACCACCTCGGCCATCGTGATGTCCTCGGCGGCTCGCGCCAGCAGGTAGCCGCCGCGCGAGCCCCGGCGGCTGTCGATCAGCCCCGCCTTGCGCAGGCGTGCGACGAGGTGCTCCAGGTAGGCGAGCGGCATCCCGTCGTGCTCGGCGATCTCCGCCAGGGGTACGACGGACTCGGTGCCGTCGGGGGTGTCGCCCGCACGGCGTGCCAGCTCCACCATCACGCGCACGCCGTACTCGGCCTTGGTTGAGAACATCATCGTCTAAATACCTACCTGCTGGCTAGGGTATCAGGCGTCCTCGAGCAGGCGGATGTCGTGGGCGAGGCCTTCAGGAGTGATCTGTTCGACTTCGAAGCCCACCCGCTCGATGCCTTCGTGGTCGATCAACAGAACCGTGATCCCCGCTTCGGCGGCGGTCTTGCCGGCACTCACCGGCGAGATCGCATAGGCCCGCCACACGGGTTGCAGCTCTTTTGGGGTCCCCGTAAGATATTCAACCTGCCCGCTCAGCGAGGTTTCGTCCAAGAAGTGGCTCACGCTCTTGTGAGTATCTGCCCGTGGGTCGGTGCTTACGATCAGCGTGGCCGGGTGCGGGCTACCTTCGAGTTCGTCAAGCGCGCCGCGCACCTGGTTGGCGACGAGCACGCACGTGTGACAGTTCGAGAACATGAACGCAAGCATCACCACCCGTCCGCGATAAGAGCTCAGCGAGACCCGCTGTCCGCGCTGGTTTGTGAGCGTGAAATCGTGCGCTCGCACCCCTGGCGGGAACACGGCGCCGTCGAAGCCGGCGCTGGGGGAGGAGGGTTCGCCCGAGCCGCCCCGCTCGTGGCCAAACACGATCGTCACCACAAGCGCGATCGTCAGCACGACCACGAAGGCCGGCGGCACGAGGCGGAGTTTGAGACGCACGGCACGCAGGGTATGCGACCGGCACAGTCGCGGTGAACCCCGCACGAGGCGGCGGTCGGAGGTTGTCGCGCACACCGCCGGTCGAATTCAAGAGCTATTCAAATCTCGGCCGCACCTAGCTATACTTTTTGAAGTCCCATGAATTCCGACCGCAATTCAGGAGATTTGAGATGAGCCCGTCCAGTGCGGACCTGCTGCGCCAAGTCAAGAGCGAAATAGACGAGGTCGATCCCTCTGAGGTCAACGAGCTGCTGCAGGAGGGCGTCCCGATCATCGACGTGCGCGAGACAGAGGAGCTTGCCTCGGGCATCCTGCCAGGAGCCAAGCACGTGCCGCGCTCCTACCTGGAGACACGCATCGAGGGCATCGTGCCCGACCGCTCCGCCCACGTCATCCTCTACTGCGCCTCCGGCAACCGCTCCGCTTACGGTGCCCGCACGCTCCGCGATGATCTGGGCTACGAACACGTCGAGTCGATGACCGGCGGCATCGCCCTATGGAAGGATCGTGGCTACGACGTAGACGTGCCGCGCACGCTCTCGGCCGAGCAGCGCGACCGCTACTCGCGCCACCTGCTGATCCCCGAGATCGGCAGCGAGGGCCAGCAGAAGCTGCTCGACGCCAAGGTCTTGCTGCTGGGCGCCGGCGGGCTCGGTTCGCCCACGGCGCTGTATCTGGCCGCGGCGGGAGTCGGCACGCTTGGGATCGTGGACGACGACGTCGTGGACCTGTCGAACCTGCAGCGCCAGGTGATCCACTCCACCCAGCGCGTCGGCATCCCCAAGGTGGACTCCGCCGAGGAGTCGATCCACGCGCTTAACCCCGACGTGAAAGTCGTCAAGTACCCGGTGCGCCTGGACGCCTCCAACATCATGGAGATCATCGAGGGCTACGACGTGATCGTGGACGGAGTCGACAACTTCCCCACGCGCTACCTACTCAACGACGCCACTGTGCGCCTGCAGATCCCGGTCGTCTCCGCCTCGATCCTCGGCTTCGACGGGCAGTTGTCCGTCTTCAAGCCATACGAGGGACCGTGCTACCGCTGTCTGTTCCGCGAGCCGCCGCCAGCGGAGCTTGCACCCTCGTGCGGAGCCAACGGCGTGCTCGGCGTGCTGCCCGGCACGATGGGCCTGTTGCAGGCGACGGAGGTCGTGAAGCTGATCCTGGGCATCGGTGATCCCGCGATCGGACGCCTGTTGCTCTACGACGCGCTGGCCGCCACGCTCACCGAGGTCAAGGTCCACCGCGACCCCGAGTGCCCGATCTGCTCGCGCCCGCCGGATGAGATATCCGACGAGGAGATGGGCGTCTTCCCGGACTACGAGGCATTCTGCGCGGCCGCAGGGTAGCCTGCTCGCTTCACGATGGCCAAGATCAAGATCCCACCGGTATTGCGCCCTTCCGTGGGTGGCGAGCGCGAGGTTTCGGCCTCCGGCGAGAATGTCGGCGAGATCCTGCGCGACCTGGCCGACTCGCATCCGGCGACGGCTGACCAGCTGTTCTCGGCCGATGGCGAGCTGAACCGCTACGTGAACGTGTATCTCAACGACGAGGACGTGCGCGTGCTGGATGGGCTTGACACCGCGGTCGCCGATAGCGACACCGTGGTGATACTGCCGGCGATGGCCGGCGGGCGCTGAACGTCCAGGTTTCCGCCGCTCGCTAAATATTCCGACCGAACGAACGACTATGTTCTCGTGCCAGTGAGAACCGGTCGTCTCCTCAGCCTGCGCAGCCTCACGGGTGCGCTGTGCGTTGCGCTTGCGGCGCTTGGTGTCGGGGCGAGCTTGGCTGTGCCCGCGATAGCCGATGAACGCTCGAAAGCGCCCGAATACTCGCTGTCGGTCGTCGAGGGCGCCGACACGCAGCCCGAAGACTCGATCGCGCACGTCAGCGCCGGGGTCAACTCGAAAGCTGAAGTGACCGTCTCACTCACCCACAACGGTCTCGTCGTGGAACAAGACAAACACGAAGGCGGCGCGTGGCTCTCAAAGGTGCCGGTCGTAGGGGACACCCTCAGGTACGAATCTCCCGGCTTCGCCACGTCGGTTATCTACGACGGGCTGCCCTCGCTCGAAACCACGGTCTGCGCCGGCTCGACCAGCTTCTCCGGTCAGCGCACCGGCGGGTACACGGTCGAAGGTGGCTACTACACCGTGATACCCGCTAGTCACAACATATATTTTTCGCAGCACACTCTGGCCCAGATACAAGTGCTCACCGGGTCGAGCTTCGGCGGCGACTTCCTCACGCCGCTCGCGACAGGCCAGACCGTCTACGCCGTCGAGTCGCTGACCTCGCCTGCAACGGGCGGCGGCACCTTCACCTACTCCAGCGAGTACGACCGCCCGGTCGGCGGCTGCCCGCCACCACCTGCTCCACCACCACCACCTCCGCCGCCATTGGCGCTTGCCGGGGTGTTCTCCAAATTCACGAGCGTCTCGATTGCCAAATTGCTCCACTCCGGATGGTCGACGCACGTGACGATCAACCAGCCCGGGACGATCGTCGAGGATCTCTACCAGCACAGCGGCATCCTGCCGGCGTTTGCGGCGACGAGCAAACATACAAAGCGACGGCGCAAAGAGCCCAAGGCGCTGTTGCTGGCGCGCGCCACGGCTACCGCCAAAGCGGCCGGCACGTTCACGGTCACATTGCACCTCACCTCCACCGGTCGGCGCCTGCTCAAGCACGCGCACAGCGCCAAAGTGGTACTGATCGCGACGCTCACCGCCGGCACGGGCGCGAAGCTTGCGCTCGAACGTCATTCGCTGACGCTGCACCGCTAGAGCCACCTTCCAGCCAGTGCGACCCCGAACCGCACTGGCGTTGCTCTCGACGGTCGTCTGGCTACAGCCCCCGGCGGTTCTGCCCGTGCCCTCGCGCACCGGCGCGGACGGTCCACCACGGCCGTTCGGTGCGGAGCCGCCAGCGGGGCACGAACCCACGAATACCCCGCCGTCCTTTGTGCGGGCCCAGAACCACGCCCTGCTCTACGGTCCCTTCCCGCATGGTGGGCTGGCGCGGGGCGTCTCCGACGGAAACCTGATGCTGAACGAAAACGCGGCCGTTCGTGCGCAGACGATGAGCAGGGTGCGGGCGCTCGGAGGGAGCGTGGCGCGCATCCCGGTCGATTGGCGCAATGTCGTTGTAGCCAGCCCGCCAGCGGGCTTTCAGGCGCGTGACCCGTCCAGCTCCGCCTACGATTTCTCCCAGCTCGACGCGGCCGTGCGCAGTGCCGTGGCCGCTGGCTTGCAGCCGCTGCTGGTCGTCTCCCACGCGCCCGCTTTTGCCGAAGCGCCTCACCGCTGGCCCTATGCATACCCGGGCAGTTGGGCGCCCAGCCCGGTGGCCCTTGAAGAATTCGCGGTGGCTTTGGCCAGCCGCTACAACGGCACGTTCTCCGATCCGCTGCACCCCGGCGACGCGCTGCCGCGCGTCCGCCTGTTCCAAGCATGGAACGAGCCCAACCTCGCCCGCTACCTGGAGCCGCAATGGGTGGCGGAGGGCCGCCATTGGAGTGCGTTCTCGCCGTCGCTCTATCGCCAGCTGCTCAACGGGTTCTTCGCGGGCGTCAAGTCGGTCCAGCCAGGCGACACGGTCATCGCCGCCGGCATCGCCCCCGAGGGCGAACCCGTCGGCGTGGGCGCGATGGCGCCCGTCACCTTCCTGGAAGGGCTGCTGTGCCTCGGCGCCGCAAGCGCGAGCTGTTCAGAAAAGCCCCACCTGGACGGCCTTGCCTTCCACCCGCTGTCCGTCTTCAACCCCGACGTCCCAGCCGTCTCCAGCCTGGACGTGGCCGTCTCCGACATCGCCAAGATCACGGGATTGCTCTCGCGGGCCGAGCGCGAGCACACGGTGCTGCCCACCGGTCCCCACCCGCTGTGGGTCACCGAGCTGAACTGGGACAGCTCGCCGCCCAGCTCCACGGGCGTGCCCGGCTCCCTGCAGGCTGCCTGGATCTCTCGTGCGCTGCATCGTCTATGGGTAGCGGGAGTCAGCCTGGCGGATTGGCAGTTCCTGATCGACCCCTACGGCGGCACGCCTCTCGCCTTGCCCGACGGGGGTATCGGCCTCTATCAGAGGTCTGCCGGGCTGTACTCGCCGGGCCCGGGCGGCAACACCGCGCTCGCGAGGCCCAAGCCGTTCTTGCATGGCTTTACGCTTCCCTTCGACCCGCTGCGTGTGAACGCGCGGCAGGTACGCGTCTGGGCGTTGTTGATGCACGCAGGCCAGCGGACCGTCCTGCAGCGCGCGGGGCGCGATGGGCGGTGGGACACGATTGCCCGTCTGCGTGCGAATGGCTACGGCGTGCTCAACGTGCTGCTGCGGTTCACTGGGTCTGCGCGCCTGCGGCTGCGGTCCGGACGGCTTGTCTCGGCAACCATGTCGCTACCTCGGACCCGAAGCGCTTTGTAGCCAGTGCCCTCGCTGTTACGCCGCGATGGTCTCTGAAGCAGGCGCGACGTTCGCCATGCCCGCCGCCGGCACGTGGCTCATCGCGTGCTCGGCCAGTGCCGTAATCGTCAGGCTTGGATTGACTCCGACGTTCGCCGGGACCGCCGAGCCGTCGCAGACGAGCAGGTTCTCGTAGCCGAAGACGTGTTGATGGGCGTCCACCACGCCGCGGGAGGCATCGGCGCCGATCACTGCTCCGCCGAGGATGTGGGCGGTCGTGGGAATATTCAGCGCCGCCTCGGTGAAGGAGCTTTGCGCGATGCCGCCAGTGCGCTTGGCGAACCATTCGGCCGCCTGGTTGGCGACTGGGATGAATGTGGGGATCGGGCGCTCGGGGTCTTGTTCGGTGCTCAGCCAGAGCGTTTTGAACGGTCCCTGTTTGGGGCGCAGCGCGATCGCGTTGTCGAGCGTTTGCATCACGAGGATGATGATCGTGCGCCGCGACCAGTTCTTGGGTCGCACCACCTGCGCGAAGCGCTTGGGGTGGCGCACGATCTGGCCGAGCAGCTTCAGCGGGCGTGTCGCGCGCGTGCCGTCGCCCGTCAGCAGCGTGTTCAGGCGGCTCATCGAGTCGCCGTCGTTGCCGTAGGTCACGGTCTCGATGTGGGTGTGTGCGTCCGGGTAGATGCTGGAGGTGATCGCCACCCGCTTGATCAGGTTCTCCGGATAGTCCTCTGGCACCGTCACGGCGAGGATCGCCTCGCTGTTGGTCCTCACCAGCTCGCCCAGGCGGTTTGAGATGCGTGGCAGCGAGCCGCCAAGGCGGCAGCGCTGCAAGAGCGTGTTCGTGCCGAGCGGACCGGCCGATACGACCACGCCGCGGGCGCGCTGCACCTTGCGTTCGCGGCGCACCCACGCGCCCGAGCGGATGCTTTCCACCTCATAGCCGTCGCTGCCGTCGCCCGCGCCGAGCGGGCGGATGTCGATCACAGTCCGTTCCGGGCTGACCTTGGCTCCGCGCTTCTCCGCCAGATACAGGTAGTTCTTCACGAGTGTGTTCTTCGATCCGTGCGGGCAGCCCACCATGCACCGCCCGCACAGCGAGCAGGGAGTGCGGTCGGGTCCCTCGCCGCCGAAGAAGGGGTCGCGCACGGCCGCGAGCGGCTCCTCGTCTCCGTCCCCGGCATTGCCGGTTGCGCGTGCGCCGCCCGGCGTTCCAAAGTAGACCCCCACCGGTGTCTTTTTGTAGGTGTCGGAAACACCCAGCTCCTCACCAAGCTCGCGCAGCAGCTGGTCGGCGGGGTCGTCGTAGGGGTTCATCGTCACGCCGAGCATTCGCTGCGCTTCCTCGTAGTGGGGCGCCAGCTCCGCCTCCCAGTCGGCGATGTCCGCCCACTGCTCATCGTCGAAGAACGGCGTTGGCGGCACATACAGCGTGTTCGCGTAGCCGAGGCTTCCACCGCCCACTCCACAGCCGCTCACCACAGACACGTCTTTGAAGGTGGTGAGGCGGAAGATGCCCTTCCAGCCGATCTTCGGGCGCCAGAAGTAGCGCTTGTAGTCGGCGGTGGACTCTGGGAATTCGTGGTCGGCAAAGCGCCGACCGCACTCCAGCACGCCGACGCGATAGCCCTTCTCCGAGAGGCGTAGTGCCGAGACGCTGCCCCCGAAGCCGGAGCCGATCACAAGCCAGTCGTAGTCGAAGTCCCCGTGCATCCTTGCACCAGCATATTGGTTGCGCAGCCAGTCTGCCAATTAGGCGCCCCCGGCATCTGGCGCTATATTCCGTGAAGTAATGGCTATGGGCCGGGTGCAGAACAAGCCGTGCGGGGGTCGCTACGGCGACATCGTTCAGTCGATCGGCAACACGCCGCTCGTGGAGTTGCCGCGCCTCTCGCCCAAGCCGGGGGTGCGCATCTGGGCCAAGCTAGAGTCGCGCAACCCCACCGGCTCGGTCAAGGACCGCGTGGCGCGCGCGCTCATCGAGGACGCCGAGGAGAAGGGCGCGATCCTTCCGGGGCAGACGATCCTTGAGCCGACCTCCGGCAACACCGGCATCTCGCTCGGCATGATCTGCTCGCGCAAGGGCTATCGCCTGAAGGTGGTGATGCCCGAGAACGTCACCCCGGAGCGCACCCAGCTTTTGAAGATGTACGGGGCGGAGATCGTCTACTCAGAGGGCTCCAAGGGCTCCAACGGCGCGGTCGAGATGGCGCTCGACATGGCTGAGAAAGACTCCTCCTACTACATGCCCTACCAGTACGGCAACATGGCCAACCCAAACGCTCACTACAACGGCACGGCCCTGGAGATCCTCGAGGAGCTGGACGAGGTCTCGGCATTCGTCGCGGGCCTTGGCACGGGTGGCACGTTGATGGGCAACGGCCGCAGGCTGAAGGAGGCCTTCGGCGACGCCTGCAAGATCGTCGCGGCCGAGCCGATGCAGGGCGAGCCCGTGCAGGGCTTGCGTTCGCTGGACGACGGTTTCATCCCGCCGATCATCGACATCTCGCTCCTTGATCGCAAGATCTTCGTCACCAACACCGACGCGATCCTGTGGACGCGCAAGCTGCTCGACGAGGAGAGCGTGTTTGCGGGCGTCTCCAGCGGCGCGATCGCCCGCGTCGCCGTGCGCATCGCCGGTGAGCTGGACGAGGGCAATGTGGTCTTCGTCGTCGCCGACGACGGCTGGAAGTATTTGTCGAGCGGTATCTACACGCTGCCTGTCGAGGAGATCGAGAACCTCGACTCCACCGTTTGGTGGTGAGACGCGATGGACATAGCGTCTGAGCTGCTCGAGCAGATTATCGCGCACGCGCGCGAGGAGGCACCGAATGAGTGCTGTGGGGTCGTCGCGGTCGCTCCAGCTTCAGATGGCCTGCCGGCGCGAGCAATGCGCGTGCGCGCCGCGCGCAACGTGCATGCGAGTCCCAAGCGTTTCGAAATCGACGGCCGCGACGTTGCTCGTGCGATCGACGAGTTCGACGAGGCCGGTTGGGACATAGGCGCGATCTACCACTCCCACACCCACACCGCGCCCTACCCCTCGCAAACCGACATCAACTTCGCGGCCCACTGGCCCGGTGTCGAGTGGATCATCGTCGGGCTCGCCGATCCCGAGGCGCCGGCGGTACGGTCCTATCTGATCGAGGAAGGAGCTGTCCGTGAGGTTGCCCTGGAGCAAATCGGAGTCTGAGGGGCTCCACCCAAGTGGCCTGCCGACGCCGGCACCGTCTGATGTCGAGCATCGCGACCCGCAAGGCGCGCCAAGCGCACACGAGGGCGGAGGTCATGAGCATTTCGAACTCAAGCAGGTCGCCTACGCGCGCAACAGCATGGAGGGTGAGATGATCGAGGGACTGCTCCGCGCCGAGGGCATCAAGTGCATGCTCCAGTCCACCGGCACCGCCATGTCGGGAAACAGGGGACTTATGGTCGGTCCGTGCGAGGTGCTCGTTCGCGCGGAAGACGTCCAGCGGGCGCGCGAAGTGCTCGCCGCCTCGGCGTCCTCCTAAGCTGAGACTGGGACTTTGCTCAGACGAGCACGGGCTGGCCCATGGGCTGCCCGGCTTCGCGCGTGATCGCCTCGATCTCTTCGGCGGCGCGTTCGAACTCGCCGTCGGAGAGCACGGGGGTGCCCTCGAAGGGCAGTTCGCGCTGCAGCTCAAGCCATGAGCTGCACACTCCGTACTCGTCCTTGACCTTGACGGTCACCGGACGCGGAATGCGGTATGTGCGCAGCAGCAGCACGTGCAGTGGGTGTCGGCGCTTCCATTCAAGGCGCTTCTCGGCGTAGTCGGGTGTCCATACGTAAAAGGGCGACAGCGCGTCGACGCAGCGCGGGTCTGAAATCGTGAAGTGTCCCGCGACTTCAGCCCAAGCTCTGATGCGCACGCGCTCGGGCTGCTGGATTCCGCCTTCGACGCTGAACGCCTCCACCGGCGGCTCGCCGTCGTTCCACACGCCTTCCTCCAGTGCCCTGCGCAACTCGGGCTGGTGGGACTCGCGCACGAGATCGTTGCGCTGATGGTCGAACGTCGGATACAGAAAGAAGCGGTCGTGCTCGAGCTTGAAATGCTTTTCCGGCTCGCGTATACCGCCCTTGCGCAGGGTCAGAAGCTGCTCGCCTTCGGCGAGGGCGCGGACGGTGACCGCCCATTCCTTGAGAGCAATTGGCATTGTGGAAACCTGAATACGAAGGATGATTAGGGCCGACACAACCCATCCGCGCCGCCCCTTCGGGCCGGTGGCACGGGGTGCCGCTGCCCTTAAAGATACGAAATCCGAGCGAAAATCCCAAATCCCCTGCAAATGGGCGGTTTTTTTTGACGATTGTGCGCCTGTTGGCGGCAAACGATCGGTGTTCGCCAGGAAACGGGAGCGGGCTTTTCCGCGCCACTTTTTTGGGGCTGCGGGGCCGCACGACCGCCGTCGTGTGGCTGCCCTACAACCGCCGGCCCGCGAGTCCCTCGGCGGCCTCGATCATTGATGCGTAGTCCTCGGCGCCATGGCCGCGTCCCATCGTCGCCGCGAGCAGGTCGCGGGCGTGGGCGGCCGCGGGGAATGGGATGCCCGCCGCCTGTGCTTCCTCCAGGCACAGTCGCACGTCCTTGAGCAGGTGCTCGGTCTTGAACAGGGTCGTGTAGTCGTGCTCGCGCATCGGCCCCGACTTCATCTGCATCTGCGCTGAGGCACCCGAGCCGGTTTGGGTTACGGCCACGAGCGCGTCGAGATCGACGCCGGTTGCCTTGGCGAGCAGCAGCGCCTCTGCCACCGCCGCCGCATTGGCGGCCCCGAGCGCGTTGTTGATGAGCTTCAGCATCTCGCCCTGGCCCAGCTCGCCGACGTGCACGACCAGCTCGCCCATGCTCTGCAGCAATGGCTCGGCGCGCTGGAAGTCGGCCGCATCGCCGCCCGCCATGATCGTCAGCGTGCCCGCCTCCGCACGTGGCGACGACCCCGTCACGGGCGCGTCGAGCATTTGCACGCCGTGCTCCGCCAGTGCCGCGCCGATGCGGCGCGTGTCGGTTGGGGCGATTGTGGACATGTCCACGCACAGCAAGCTCTCGCCGGCGCGCGCCGCGGCGCCCGCCCTACCGTCGCCGGCGCCTTCGACCGCGCCGCCGGAGCCGAGCAGCACGCTCTGCACCTGGGCGCCGTCCACGACCATGCTCACGACGATGTCGCTTGCTGCCGCTACCTCTGCCGGCGTACCCACGGCGGTGGCCCCATGCTCGGCGGCCCACCGCCCCGCCTTGCCCTCGGTGTGTGTCCACACGGTCAGTGGATACCCCGCCTTCGCCACGTTGGCGGCCATGCGCGAACCCATGATGCCGAGGCCCAAGAATCCGATGCGCTCAGCCACGCGCCTGCTCCCGGGTGGGGCTGGTGGGGCGCTCAGAATGGTGTGTCAGGGGGGTCATGTGGTGTGTTAGGGGTCAGGTGGTCCGGAAGGGGAGCCATATCCGCCTCCTCCCGGGGTTTCGATGCACAGTCGCTCGCCTGCACGCAGCCTACCCGTCGTCTTCGCCGCCAACCCCCGTGACTCGCCATCTATTCCGATCAGCGTGTCGCGCCCAGGCTCTCCCGGCTGCCCACCGCCCGCACCGCGCGGAGCGTGGCGCCGGCGCTCGGCGATCAGCGAGAACGTCA
>DATNKN010000417.1:0-4567 GCA_035603375.1 Solirubrobacteraceae bacterium | reverse complement strand
TCTGCCCGAGCCGATCTGGCGCGCCGCTTCCACGCTGCCCGCCTTGGCTCCGCTCTTCCGGTACGTCTGCGCTCACCAAAGCGTTAACTGAGTCTCATACGCGCCGCCCCCGCGGCCGCGCACGCGAAGAGTTTGGAGTTTGATAAGCGCCGCCCGCCGATGGGGCGGCGCTTTTGCTTTCCGGTGAGAGTGCCGGCCGGCATGGGACAGTACTCAACGGAGGCCCCCGCTATGCCATACGTGCTAGGAACCGTTGAGGTGCCGGACCAAGAGCGACAGTACTACGCTGGATCTGCGCGGAAGATCGGCGGCCGCATGGCCCATAAGGTCACGCGCGTGCGGGAATACGCGACGAGGTTCGCGACCGGGGAGGACGCACAAGCGATGCTCGAGGAGCTCGGCGCCGGCTACGAAATCGTGGCCCTCGAGGCTTAGAACGCCGCCTTCGGGCGGCGTTCTTGTTTCGACTGTGCCCGGAGCCCGCGACCCTACTAGCCGTCGTCACCTTCGTTTGCTGCCATAGGGCTGACAGCTACGCATCACGTGGGCGCGCGCCGCCTCGAACCTCTCCGCCAGCGCCGCGTAGCGTTTCGCGGTGCTTTCAATCGGCCCGCGCGTCGTCGGATTCTCCATCGCTTTCGCCCGCTGGCCTTCCTGGTACGCCATCGCCCGGCACGCCTGCGCGGCGGTGGCGAGCTCTTCGGCGGTGAGATCGAGCGGCATAGGGAGACTATGTTGCCGCTGGGCGCAACGATGCGTCCAGCCAGTTCTAGCCGTCTCTGATTACTGTACGAACCGGGCGTAGAATCTCAGGTGGGCGGCACAGGTGCCCGCCGGTGCATTGCTGCCGCGTGTGTGAATTCATGCGGCAGTTCCGGACTCTCATAGTCGGCGCGCTAGACACGAGATGAACACCCTAACAGGGGCTATGACTGCGCTTCAGCGCCAGCGTTTCTTACTGCCTCATCGTGCCGTGCTTCTGACCACGCTCGTTGGGGAGAGAAAGCCCTCTAAAGTCGCAAGCGGATTTCTTCGGCGCGAGGGGATCAAGCTGTATCTTTACATGTGCTGGCACACCGTTACAGGGCTTGACCCTCACACACGCAACCTGCCACCGACCCACAAATGGGACCGGCCAACCATGGTCCGCGTCACGCTCCAGGGGTATCAGCCTCACGGACCTGGAGTAGCAACCATTGGCGGCGCGCGTGAGTACGAGCTCGATCTCTACTCGCGGGACGGGACACCTCTCTGGTTGCAGGATCGACAGTACGTGCCGGACGATGATCTCGCGCGCGCATGCCTGCGCTTTCCCTTTGTTCACGACGCCGTGAAGATCCCCTTTCCGGACATTGAGACTATGCCTGACGCGCTACTCACCGATGACAACGCGATACTCCCCTCTATGATGGTTCTTCCCGGAGATACGGTTGTCATTGTTGGGTATCCGCACGGTTACAGCGCCCTGGAGACGCCCACGCCGGTGGTGATTACCGCGCACGTGGCAGCGATGTTCAGCAAAGAAAGACGGATGGAGTTTCTGCTCGACCGCGCCGGAGCCCCCGGAATGTCCGGCGGCCCTGTGTTCGTCGAGCAGGATGCGCAGCTCTGGCCCATGGGCATGTACACCGGGGCGGTCTACCCGGATAAGGCGGCAAGCGGAGTGCCGCGGGTCTCGACGCTGGGGAGCTGCGCAAACCTCACGCAGTGCTGGAGCGAGCCCGAGCTGGCATTTGTCCCGGCCAGGTCGCCGGACATGACCCCCGTCGACGGGCCCCCGCCCGGACCCATTTAGGGGCCTGAAGTACCGGCATGCGGCTGATCGAACTCGTTCCCGACACTGATACCCTGCTGGCGCTGCAGCCTGAGGAGCTGGGCCCCTACGTGTTCAAGGTGGCACAGGCCGAGGCTAACAAGCCCATGGGCAATCGCCTCATGCACGTCCAGACCGTGACCGCTCAACTCGGGGTGCCGCTGGGCAACGGAAGGCCCGGCTACGAGCAAGGCCGGATGGGCGAGGTTGAGCGCGCGGTTCTCGCAGCGTGGCATTGGCTCGACCGTGAGGGGTATTTGGACCCGCCGGACGACTGGAACGGACGGAATGGTTTCCGCGTCCCCTCGCGCAAGGCCGGTGAGCTGAATGATCCCCGGGCGATTCAGGCAGCCGCGAAATTTCCCAAGGCGCTGCTCCACCCGACCATTGCAGAGCGGGCCTATATGCCGCTGCTGCGCGGGGACTTTTCTGACGCGATAACGCGGTCCTTCACGGCGGTCGAGCAGGCAGTACGGGCAGCAGGTAAGTACCGCGAGGACCAGGTCGGGGTCGCGCTCATGGAAGAAGCGTTCAATGTGGACCGCGGCCCTCTAAGCGATATGAGCCGGCCGGTCGGCGAGCGGGTAGGAATGCGTAACCTCTTTGCCGGGGCTTTCGGCCTCCATCGCAATCCGCATGCCCATGGCGCCGTGGCCGTGGATGAGGCCAAGGCCCGGGAGATCGTGAT
The DNA here is from genome assembly GCA_035603375.1 of Solirubrobacteraceae bacterium. GTDB lineage: Bacteria > Actinomycetota > Thermoleophilia > Solirubrobacterales > Solirubrobacteraceae > Palsa-744. The sequence continues at coordinate 2,066 of DATNKN010000417.1, read as the reverse complement.
GCTGGCCGCGCACCTGATGCGCATCGTAGACGCGCGACGACAGCCGTAGTGTGGGCGTTGTGTGGGACACAGTCAGTCATTGGCTCAATTCGCTCGTTCACAACGGGGAGTTCTGGAATGCCTTTTGGCCCGCAATCTTCGGGGCGGGTGCCCGTGCGCTGACATCGCGGCAGGCCTGCGCGGCGGTGGCGAGCTCGAGGTCGGTGAGATCGAGAGCGGGCACGCGACAGATTATTGGGCTCGGGTCGCAAACGCGTCTTTCCAGCACGGGCCGCCAGAGATTACTGTGCGATCCGAGCGTAGGATCCCACGCCGACCGTGGCACAAATGAATGCGGCCACGGCCGCGGGGTGTCGTGAAACCTGGGTGGCGCAAGTACATCGGTCCTGCCGTCATCTTCGCCGGCTCGTGCGCGCTGACGATCTTGATCGTCCTGATCGTCCAGACTGGGGTTTGGGCAGGCGTTGCGACGCTGCCAGGCGTCGGGGCGCTCTTCTGGGCGCTCTTCCAGCTCATGCGAGATGACGCGGAGCATCAGAGGCAGCGGGCACTCCAACACGCTCAGCAACAGTTCGACCTCGGCGTGACATCGCACATGGCGGACGTGGCATTCGACAAGCACGTCCAGTTTTGCGAGGCGTACGCCAAAGAGCTGCACGCGACACTCAACACCCTGTTCCGAGAAGGCGAGACTGCGGGGGCGCTCGCACACGCGACGAGGCTACGCGACATCCAGAACGAGTACATTATCTGGGTGACCCCGCAGATCAGCGAGAAGCTCGAGCCTCTCGAGGCTGAGCTCCGCAGGATCGGCGCCAAGAAGCACGTACACAACGTGACCAATACGCCGATGACGCCGAAGGAGTTCGAGGAGATCTCCGACGCCTTCTACAGGATCCTCGACGTCAGGGTCGATCCGGGGAGCAAGAGGGACGAACGGGTAGCCATCACTGCGATACTCGAGAGGCTGCGCGAGATCCTCGCCGTCGGTGAGCTGCTCGCGCTGCGCAGCGCCCTAGTGGCCCTTCGACACGTACCAAAGTCATGACGGGAGACTCGCGGCCACGGTCGCCTCGCGCCGGCCTCCTCGCCGTCTGGATCTCGACGGCGACCGCGATCGCGCTCGCAGACGCGCCTCCGGCGGCGCCCGCCCGCTCCGCGCGTCCCGCCGTGGCCGCCGCGCCAGACCTACGGGGCACGCCGCAGCAGCCTCTCCTCGTGAGGACCCCGCCCGATCTGCGGGGCACCTCGGGGCGGCCCTCGGTCGTGAGCGCCGCGCCGCCGACGGACGTCGAGGCGCGCGGCGAAGCGGACGAGCGAGCCTGGCGACACACGATCGACAGGTGGACGATCGGCGCGGCCGTCGCGACCATCTTGGTGCTGATCGGACAGGGCATTGCCTTCATTTTCCAGGCGCACCGGCTCAAGCAGTCCGTTGATGAGACGCGGCGCGCGACGCAGGCGACGCTGCGAATCGCACAGACTGAGCAACAGACGGCGCGGCGACAGTTGAAAGCATACGTGTTCGTCGCGGGCCACGGCGTGAAGTATGACCGAGCGTTGGAAGCCAGCATCATCGTCAAGAACTTCGGTCAGACGCCGGCATACAAGCTTCGCGTGAGCATACGGACCCTGATCGGCGGGACCGGGGAGTTCCGGGAGTCTGCGGTATCGGAGATGCCGCCCACGGTTGGCACGTTGGGGCCAGGAGCAACATTTGGCGCAGCGGTGAGGGTCGACATCTCTACCGAGGAGTTACAGACGATCCAAGCGGGTTTTCAAAGACTCTTTGTGTACGGCAAGGTAACGTTCGAGGACGCCTTCGGCAACGCGGGCCGCTGGACGACGTTCCGACTGATGACGCAGAGCCCGACCTGGACACAGCTGGTTTCCTGTGCGGAAGGGAACGACAGCGACTCCCTGGAGCAAGACGAGGCGCTGTTCTACACATCGCGGGTGATATGACCCAGCTCCCCGAAGAGTGGACCGACGAACAGGTGCTCGGCTTCTTCACCCGGCACTTAGTGCCGATCTACTTCGAAGTGCGCCGAGGCGGCGAGCGGCGG
>DATNKN010000415.1:0-3792 GCA_035603375.1 Solirubrobacteraceae bacterium | reverse complement strand
CGTCTCATCGGCATCGAGCTACCTCTGTCATCCCGTCCAGAGGGAATTGAGTGGGAGCGCCCACAAGCCTTTGCCGAACGGAAGCGTCTGCGCTCCTGTGTAGAGGACGATGCCGGCGACCAAGCGGGAGCCCATTCGTTCGCGCATATGCACGAGTCCGCGAAAATCGCGTGCGCGTACCGTCGCGCCGGCCTTGACCTCAATGCCCACGATCTCACCCGAGGGACGCTCGATAATCACGTCCACCTCGCGTTCGCCCTCTCGGTAATGCCAGAAGCTCAAGGGTTCGGGTGACCAGGACGCCTGTCGCTCCAGCTCGGTCGCGACGAACGTCTCGAATAGCGCTCCCGCAAAATCGTTATCCTCGCGCACGCGTTCCGCGTTCGCACCCACCAGTCCAGCGAGCAGCCCCGGATCGGACACGTAGAGCTTGGGTGCCTTGACCTGTCTTTGGCCGAGGTTGACATGCCAGGGGTGGCGGATACGTACGAGGAAAAGACGCTCCAAGACAGCGAGATGTCCCTTAGCGGTCTTGCCGTCCACGCCCGCATCACGGGCAAGTGCGTCATAGCGGGCCAACGATCCGGATCGGGCTGCGACGAGCCGCAGCAACGTTCCGACAGACGCAAAGTCGTGGACGCGCGAGGTCTCCACCACGTCGCGCTCGACGATTGAGGTCACGTAGCTGTCGAAGAATCTCAACCGGGACTGCATGCCGCGGGTATGCGCCGCGGGAAACCCGCCCGCGAGCAGAGCTGTCGCATACGCGTTGCGACCCACCGGGGCGCTGCTCACCTTCGGGATCTCGCCGTCGAACAGCCGGGCGAGGAAATTCTCCGCTTGCCCGCCGATCTCACCCTGGGTAAGCGGCCAAAGCGAGAGGTATTCGACTCGACCTGGCAACGCATCGGCGATTGTTGGGATCCGACGAAGATTCGCCGACCCCGTCAAGAGGAATTGACCTGGCGTGTCATCTCGGTCGACACGCGCCTTGATAGCCAACAGCAGCTCCGGCACTCGCTGGATCTCGTCGATTATGGTCCGCTTACCCAGCCCCGCAATGAAGCCCTGCGGGTCGCCAGACGCGAGTGACCTCACGGGCTCCTCGTCTAGTGTCAGGTAGTCGGCCGGGAGGCGCTCTGCGGCAAGCATTCGAGCAAGGGTGCTCTTGCCGGCTTGACGTGGACCGAGTAGCGCAACCACTCGCGACTCCCGCATGGCATCGACGACGACGTGGGCAAGACCTCGGTCGATGAACTTCGTGGGTTGCGCTCCCCCGCCAGGCATTCCGGAGAACTATAACCGCTAACTCGGAATTTGTGCTCGGCTAACTCGGAAAATCATTATCGACTACGGTGCTAATCCGCAGTCTCTGTATACGTGGTATACCGACGCCAATGGCGAAGACAGCGAACAAGCGAGGGCATACGACGGGTGCGGGGAGCGAGCAGGACACGGGTACCCCGACACGCAGCGGCCTGCTTGGCCTTGGATCGAACGTCGGCGAGCGTCGTGCCCATTTGCAGGCCGCGGTCGATGCGCTCTCGGGGATCGGCGTGCGTGTCACGGCGGCCTCGTCGGTATACGACACCGACCCGGTCGGCGAGGTGCTCGAGCAGCCGAGTTTTCTAAACGCGTGCCTGCTGGTCGAGACGACGCTTGAGCCGCTCGATCTGCTCGACGCCGTCAAGCGCCTGGAGGCCGAGCTGGGGCGCGCCGCGGGCGGCTTGCGCCATGGGCCGCGGGCGATCGACATCGACATCCTGCTGCTCGGCGATGTCGAGCTTGCGCACGAGCGGATGAACTTGCCGCACGAGCAGCTGCTCTGTCGTCGTTTTGTGTTGATCCCGGCGCTGGAGCTGGATTTCGAGCTTGCCACTCCCGACGGCAGGCGCCTGTCCGACGCGCTCGCGGTGCTTGGAGTGGGTGGGACCTCAAGCGAAGGTGTGCGCTGGGTGGGGTCCCCGCTGGCTGTCGATCGCGGGGAAGAATCGGCCGGGATCGGGGTCATAGCGTAAAGGGCCGATGTCGGCCCGGGCGGACGGGTTGCCGAGGGTGAGGCTGGCTCCCCAGGCGCCCGGTTCGCCTGCCCTTGACAAGTTAGTTAGCAGTCACTAATGTTCCGCGCCATGGCTTGGATCGGCGAGGAGGAGCGGCCTTGATCGAGCGTCTTGCGGATCTGGCGGTTGGGCATTCGCGGCGCACGCTGCTGCTCAGCGGTGTGGTGTTCCTGCTGGCCGCCACGTTCGGCGGGCCAGTCGTGTCGATCCTGAAGAGCACCAACTCAGATTTCCAGGACCCCAGGGCTCAGAACCAGCAGGTCCTGAAGGCGATCGAACATGCCACCGGGCAAAACGCCAATTATGGTGTCGCCGCGCTCGTGCCAAGCGCTGGCAATGTGCGCACCGATCTAGCCGCGCAGCGCGAGAGCGCGCATGTCGCGGCGCTCCTGAGCGCGCAACCGGGCTTTCAGCGCGCGATCGACTACTCCTCCACGCACCTGCCCGACCTTGTCTCGCGCAACGGTCGCCAAACGCTCGTGCTGGCCGCGTTCGCCAAGCAGGAAGACTCCGCCCACGCGGTCGAACACGTGCGCCCGTTGCTCGCCGGCGCCGGTGTGCGCTTCGGCGGCGACGACGTCGCGTTCGAGGAGATCAACGAACAAACCACCTCGGATCTGCGTCGCGCCGAGACGTTCGCCCTCCCAATCCTGTTGCTGCTGTCCTTCTGGGTGTTCCGTGGGCTGATCGCAGCCACGCTGCCGCTGCTCGTCGGCGGCTTCGCGATCGTGCTCACGTTCCTGGTGCTGCGCATCGTCGACCAGTTCGCGGGCTTGTCGATCTTCGCCGTCAACCTCGTCACCGGCGTCGGGCTCGGCCTGGGGATCGACTACAGCCTGTTCGTGCTCTCGCGCTACCGCGAGGAGCTGGCCGGCGGCGCCGACACGCGCGCCGCGATTCTGCGCACGCTGCAAACGGCTGGGCGCACCGTGATGTTCGGCTCGCTCACGGTCGCCGGCGCGCTCGCCTCGATGCTCGTATTCCCGATCCGCTTCCTGTATTCGATGGGCGTCGGCGGCGCGACCGTCGCGCTGTGTGCCGGCATCGTCTCGCTGGTCGTGCTGCCCGCCGTGCTTGTGGCGCTCGGCCCGCGCATCAACGCGCTCTCACCCGCCCGCCTGCAGCGCAGCGCCGCGCGCTCGGCGCGGTCGAGCGAGCAGGGTGGCTGGTATCGGTTCGCGCGCGGGGTGATGCGTCGTCCCGGGATGGTCGCGCTCATCACAGCAGCCGCGCTGATCGCGATCGCCTCACCCGCGCTGCGACTCACGTTCACACCGGCCGACGCCCACGTGCTGCCAAGCTCCTCGCAGGCTCGTCAGGTGGCCGAAGCCCTCACCCACGAATTCGCCGTCGACCCCTCGCAGACGATCACACTGGTAGTGCACGCGCCCGCGAGCGGCGGGCCGGCGCTTGCCGCCACCGCCGCGCGCGCCAGGCAGATAGCGGGCACTCAGGCGAGTCAGGCGCCACCGCGCTATGTCGGCGGGGGCGTGTGGGAGATCGAACAGCAGCCCACCGGAACAGACAGCTCGCCGGCCAACCAGGCGCTCGTCAAGCGCCTGCGCACGATCGCGCCGCCGTCTACGCTGCTGGTCGGGGGTGCGACTGCGTGGTTTGTCGACCAGAAGGCGGCGATCTCGGAACACTTGCCGCTGGCGCTCGCGATCCTTGCCGTTATGACCATGGGCTTCCTGTTCGTGATGACCGGCTCGCTGATCCTGCCGCTCGTCGC
>DATNKN010000414.1:0-4252 GCA_035603375.1 Solirubrobacteraceae bacterium | reverse complement strand
CCGCCGCTCGCGCGCTTGCGACAACGTCGCGGCGGCACGCTCGGGCGGTTCAGGCGCCGGTGGCGCGGCGGCTTGCGTTCGGCCGCCAGCGCGTAGAAGTTCTCGACCAGCCTGTGCCCCTGCTCGGTGGAGATCGACTCGGGGTGAAACTGCACACCCCACATCGGCCGCGTCGCGTGTTCGATGCCCATCGTCACGCCGTCGTCGGTCCAAGCGATCTCGCGGCCCTCGGCCCCGAGCGAGCCGGTCACCGCAAGCGAGTGGTAGCGCACCACTTTGAAGCCCTGAGGAATGCCGGCGAACAGGCCCTCGCCCGTGTGGCGCACTTTGCTGAGACGGCCGTGCATCACCGTCGGGGCGTAGGTAACGGTGGCTTTGAGCACGTGCCCGAGGCCCTGGTGGCCGAGACACACGCCCAGCACCGGCACCTCGGCCGAGCGCAGGATGTCCGCACACACGCCGAAGTCGTGCCAGCGCTCGGGGCGCCCCGGACCGGGGGAGAGCACGATCGCATCGAAGTCCCAGCGCGACAGTGCCTTCCACGACACCATGTCGTTCTGCACCACGATCGGCTCCTCGCCGCTGACGGCCGCGAGCAGGTGGAAGACGTTGTAGGTGTAGGAGTCGTAGTTGTCGACGAGCAGGGTGCTCATGGCCGCGGCCCTCCTCGCCCGAGGTGCGTGGGCGCGATCTTCATCGCCCCGCCTCCAGTCCCAGGCCGCGCGCGCTGCGGTCCAGCAGCGTGTGGATCACGCGTTCGGTGTGGCCCGAGCGCGGCTTCTCCATGTACCAGCGCGCCAGATGGCGCAGGTACAGCGCCAGGGGAGTGACGTCGTAGCGCTCGACCGCGAGGCGTAGGTGGCGGCGGTATATCTCCGACTGCACGACCGCGCAGCGGTAGTCGGCGTCATCCGCCGGGCGCTGGCCTGGCGTTGTAGCCAGCTCGCCCTTATGTGCTCGCGCGCGCACGAGATCCCAGCCAAGGCTCTCGCGCTCGCTCAGCAGCTTGTCCGTGTCGAAGTCCACCCGTGGAGTGACGGGGTAGGGCAGGAAGTAGCCGAGCGCTACCTGCGCCGGGATCCGTTCGGGGGCGGGATGGGCGCGGCGTACCTCGCGTGCTTGCGGGTCGTCGTCGATGCGCTGCTCGATCGACTCGATCAGGTCGTCGATCAACAGGCCGCCTTCCTCGCTTGAGCTGACCGCGCGCTTCTGCTGGGCGACCATGCCGTGGAAGATGTCGCGCGTGGGGTGGATGCCGCGATGCAGCGCCCCGTTCTCCGCCGGCGTCAACTCGCTCATCAGCTGGCGGATGCAGGTCGCGTGCGACACCCACTCGGTGCCGCAGATCTGAAGCGTCGTGACGCCCTCCAGGCCCGGCGCGCCCATCCAGTAGGAAACGGCGCGCATGTGTTGGGTCGTTTGACCATCGGCGCGCAGCAGCGGCATTTCCTCCAGATCCTCGACGCCCGTCGCATACACGACGACGCCGTCCTCGCGGCGGCGCAGTGTGCCCTCGCGCAGTCCCCGGGCGGTCAGCTCGAGGCCGTCGTCGAGAAAGTCCGACTCGAAGAACACGCGGTCGAACGCCACGCCCAGGCGCGCGAGCGTCTTGCGCTGACCGGCAATCACCCACGCGCGCGTCTTGAACCACAGCTCAAGCGCCTCGGCGTCGCCCTGCAGCACCCGTTTGAGCAGCTCGTCCGCGGCGTCGTTGCGCATCCGCAGCTCGCGCGTGAGCGAGTCCTCGCGCTCCTCGGGGCCTTCCTCGGCAAAGCCGCCGCTCGATACGTAGTCGGCGTAGCAGAGCCCGACGAAGTGATCGCTCTTCTGGTCGCCGTCGGGCCACGCCGCGGCGTGGTGGCCGCTGCGAACGATTCCCGCCATCGCCTCGCCCATGCTGCGCCCGGCATCGGAGATGATGCTGCGCCGCTCCACCGCGCCGCCGCCCTGTTCAAGCGCAGCCGCGAGCGAATTGCCGAGCGCGAGGTTGCGCAGATGCCCGACGTGCAGCGCCTTGGTCGCGTTCGCATCCCAGAACTGGACCGCGAAGCGGTCTCCTCGCGCCAAGTCCACAAGCTCGGCTTCGTCGCCTCCTCCGGCCTCGAGCGCCGCGCCGATTGTCTCGATCCAAGTGTCTGAGAGTCGCAGCTCGACGCCGTCGTCCTTACGCGTGAGGGTGTCCGCCCACGGTTGCGCTTCGATCCGCTCGAGTGCCTTCAGCGATACGGGGTCGCTCTGCCAGTTCGGAGAGCGCGGCACGAGCTTCACGTCGAAACGCCCGTTGGGGATTCTGGGCGCACGCGCGGCCCATGGCGCGTGGGCGCCATTCTCGTCTTCTACTTCCTCGAAATAATCAAAAAGGTTGGTTGTCATGAGATGCGAAGAAGTTAGCGTTCAGCATACCGAACGAGCGGGCTTTTGGGAGATCCTTATTATGCGCATTTGTACGTTTGGGTGCACGCCTGTGCGTACTTTTCACTTCCATGTCCAATCTCCAACGGTCCCACTCAAACCCGCGCCCGCAAGTGGGCGCGCCCACTCTCTGCGCCACATCCAAACTCGCGGCGCCCGGCGGGCGCGCGGAGGTATGCGTAAGCTGAGGAGTAAGAAACACTTTTTGGATTTGCTTGCCTTGCGCCGCGGAACCTGATAGAGAACCACTTGGCCCCTCCAGGCCGACCGACGCCGGGTTGTCTCTGACCTGAACAAGACGCGCACCTCGGCGTCGGTCTAATTCCGACGCAGCTCGACGCTTCAGAGAATCGAATAATTCACCGCGGTGAGAGGATTTTCAGTTGCGAGCCCCCCAAATACCTATAGTCTTACGCCGTGCGTGAGATTCGACTGTACGACTCGCTCAGCGGCCAGCTCGTGCCGGTGACCGCGGGCGACGCCATCAGAGTCGAGGTGCGCACCGCGCCGATCGCGGCCGGTGCCTCGGTCGACGTGGGCTCCACGCGCCCATTGATGCTGTTCAGCTTCCTCGAGCGCTTCCTGCAGCGGGAAGGCTTCGGCACGAAGTTCCTGTTCGACTCACCGTCGGATAAGGACACCATGTACGAACTCTCCGAAGAGCCCGAGCCGCCGGGCGGGCGCGAGCACAGCGGCGATTCCTCGGAGTCCTCGGACCCGGAGATGAGCCTGCTGGAGGTGCCGCGCTCCGACGTGGAGCGCTGGGTCAACGTGTGCTTCGGCGGCGGTCGCGACGACAGCGAATGGCAGCACGTCCCGCGTGGCGAGCGGATCGCGCTCAGCGACGCGCTGAAGGAGTTCGGCCACGCCGCGGTCGCGATGTACCTGCTCGGCACGCACTACTCGCTGCCGCTCGGCGACGCGATCGTCGGCCTGAAGACGGGTGCGCGCAACGTGCGGCGCCTGCGCGACGTGATCGCCACGCTCGAGTCCGACCAGCCGAGCCCGCTTGACATGCGCCACCACGTCGAGGCTTTCCGCGACGCGCTTGCCGACGATCTCGACACGCCGCTCGCGTTCGTGATCATGTTCGAATGGGTGCTCGAGGCCGAGCGTCGCGGCGGCGGGATCGGCGACGGCGATTTGCGCATCATGCTCGAGGCGCTCGAGCTTGAGGACCTGGTCGAGCCCTCAGAGTGAAGCGCGTCGTGTCCTCGTCGGACTCGGCGATGCGCCGGGCGCGCAACACCTGCGTCGGCACGCGCACCCCATAGGAGGGCGATAGCCAACCGCTCTCCACGAACAGCTCGGCTCCCTCGGCCTCGACCTGTAGCTGCGCGCCGGGAAAGCTCGCAAGCGCCCGCGAGCCCTCCGCGCTGGCGACGCCTCCGGGCGCCAATGGAAAACTCCACAGCAGCTCCTCGCCCTGCGCGCCGAGCACCTTGTCGGCGATCCCCACGACGCCGCCCAGAGCGTCGAAGCGCAGCCGGCGACGGTGGCAGACCTCACGCCCAAGCTCGCGAAAGCCGCGGTGCTCGCCTTCGAAGAGCGCGGTCGGGCCGTCGGCCTCGAAGCGCAGGCGCCGCGCGTGCGCTTCTTCGGCGAGCGCGAACAGGTAGTCCTCGCGCAGGCGGCTCTGCTCGGCACCGCCGACGCTCAGCGTGCTGTGCGCTCGGGTGGCTCGAAACGCGTTGCGGGCCTGCGCGTCGGCGGTGTACACGTAGGAGCCGGGGTCCACGATCAGCGGCTGGTTTCCGAGTGCCAGCTCGAAGGAGAGCTGGTCGTTGTGGGCGTGGGCGCCGATCCCGCCAAGCCCCACGTCACCGCAGCGCACGATTGC
>DATNKN010000392.1:0-9203 GCA_035603375.1 Solirubrobacteraceae bacterium | reverse complement strand
GGCGACCCCGAGCAGCGCGCACCTACGACGATCACATCGAATTCCTGGCTCATGTGTCCTCCGATCTCTCTGTTGGCTGCGAGGGCTGGCCTCGCTGCAACCGAGACTGACTTGCAGAGGCGCGTGGTACATCGGCCAGGTGGCGTATTCGAGCCGGCAGCAGTGGCGTATTCGGCGCCAGCGCTGCCGGCTCGGTGGAGCTAGAGCTCTCTTCGCGCCGCTTGCGCTGCGAGCTCGGCGCGCGACGAGACGGCGAGCTTGGCGAACACATGTGACAGGTGAGCCTGGACGGTACGGGGCGAGATGAACAGGCGCTCGCCGATCTGCGGGTTGGTGAGGCCCTCGGCGACGAGCTGCACGACTCGCAGCTCCGCCGGGCTCAGGCTCTCCCAACCGCGCAACGGCCGCTTGCGCTCTCCGCGGCCACGCTCTGCGTAAGCGACTGCATCATCGAGCGAGGCTGAGGCGCCGGCCGACCACGCCGCTGCGAAGGCCTCCTCGCCGAGTGCCTCGCGCAGCGCGCTGAGCTCGGCTTCGTAGCCTGGCTGGCGCACCGGGAAGCGCACGCAGCCCACGGCGGCGCGAATGCCATCTGCTGCACCGAGCAACCGGACCGCCTGCTCTGCGTTCTGCAGCTCGCGGACGAGCGCCGCGAGCGACTCCAGCACGTCCGCGACGCCACCCGGGTCGCCGGCCTCGTGGAAGGCGCGCAGCGCCTCGTGCAGCAGCTCCTCAGCTGCGGAGACCTCGCCCCCCTCGCGTGCGATCTGCGCCTGCGTCTCGAGCGCGGCCCCGATCGCCAGCGGGTTCCCGCTCTCGCGCGCGACCAGCACCGCCTCTTCGATCGCGGACACGGCCGGCGCCGTCTCTCCGCGCATCAGCTGCGCGGCCGCTGTGATCAGCAACGCGCTGACGGTGCTGAGGGCGTAGTTGCTGGCGCGCGTCGCCGGCAACGCCTCACTCATCAGCGTCTCCGCGCGCTCGAGCTCGCCGGTGGCGTATTCCAGCAGTCCCAGATACCACTGCATCAGCGGCGTGGCATCGTGAGCCATACGCACCCCCAAGGCAATCGACTCCTCGATGTGCGCCCGCGCGGCCGCCCACTCCCCAGTGCGGATCTTGATGAAGCCGAGGGACCCGAGATCGACCATCGCAAACAGCGGGTCGCCGAGCGAACGCGCCTGCGCGAGCGCCTCCTGCAGCATCGCCTCTGCTTCTGCGAATCGACACTGCAGCGTCGCGTTGAGACCGAGCCAGGTGAGCGACTCACGGATGCCGAGCAGGTTGCCTGCCACACGCGAAACCGCAAGGGCGTCTTCGAGCAGCGGAGGCCCTGCCTTCAGCCACCCGCCCATCGTTGCAAGAAAGCCGGCTCCGTAGAGCCCATCGGCCAGAAACCACGCATCCCCGAGCGCGCGGGTGATGGCGATGCTCTCCTCGAGCACGGGCATGGCGGCCTCCGGCTCGAGCGAGATCAGCGCCCACCCCATCAGATCGAGCGCTCGACCCACCGTGCGCTCGTCACCCACCTCTCGGCCAATCGCGAGCGCCTCCTCGGCAAAGCGCCGCGTCGCTACCCAGTCGGTTGCGATCGTCCCGATGTGGCCCACGGCAATCAGCGCCTTTGCCCGAGGGAGCCCCCGCGCACCCTCCGCTGCGAGCGCTAACTCGAGGTGCCCCCGGCCCTCGCGCCAATGACCACGCGCCTCGAAGAACAACCACAGTGCAGCGGCGAGCCGTAGGGCCTCCTCGACGCGCCCCACATCGACCGCCCACCCGAGTGCGCCACGGAAGTTGTCCAGCTCTGTCGTCAGCGGCTGCAGCCACTGCTCCAGGCGTGCCCCGAACAGGTCCGGCTCAGCGGTCTCGGCAAGCCGCAGGTGGTAGTCGAGGTGCTGGTTGCGCACGAGCGCCGCCTCGGCGGCATCGCTGAGCTTCTGGCGCGCGTACGCACGGACGGTCTCCAGCAGCGCGTAGCGAGTCTTGACGCCCTGCTCCTCGACCTGCACCAGCGACTTGTCAACGAGGCTCGCGAGCAGGTCGAGGATCTCGACGACCTCCAGGCCAGCACCGGCGCAAACCGCCTCGACCCCATCGAGTGTCCAGCCGCCGGCGAACACGGAAACGCGCCGGAACAGTGTTTGCTCCGCCGCGCTGAGCAGATCGTGGCTCCAATCGACCGAGGCCTCGAGGGTGCGTTGCCGCGGCATCGCCGTGCGTGAACCCCCCGTCAGCAGCACGAACCGCTCACGCATCGCGTCGGCGATCTCCTGCGGCGTCAGCAGTCGCACGCGTGCCGCCGCCAGCTCGATCGCCAGAGGGATTCCGTCCAGGCGCCGACAGATCGTCGCCACCGCCTGCGCGTTCGCGTCCACCAAACGGAAATTTGGTCGCACCTGTCGCGCCCGATCGCAGAACAGCTGGATCGCTTCGACATCCTCGAGCGCGGCTCGTGCCAGCTCGGCTTCCGAAACCTGCAGCGAGGGAACCCGCCAGCTCTGCTCTCCCTCGACCCCCAGCGACTCGCGGCTCGTCGCCAAAATCACAATACCGGAGCACGCCTCGAGCAGCCTGGCAGCCAACTCGGCGCACGCGCCCAGCAGGTGCTCGCAGTTGTCGAGTGCGATCAACAACCGGCGCTCGGCGAGCTGCGCCGTCAGCGTGTCGGTCACCGGCTGCGACGGGAACTCGCGAATCGAAAGCGCGCTCGCAACCTCGCTGGCCACCAGCGCCGAATCGCTGATTGGCGCCAGATCCACCCACCACACACCATCAGGGTGATCGTCAAGCGCCTCGGCAGCCACCTGCAACGCCAGCCGTGTCTTCCCGCATCCGCCCGCGCCGGTCAGAGTAAGCAGGCGCGATCGGCTGAGCAACTCGCGGACCTCCATGATCTCGGCCTCACGGCCAACGAAGCTGGTGAGCTGGACGGGCAGATTGTTCGGGAGGGCCGACAGCGAGCGCAGCGGGCCGAAGTCGTCGTGTAGATCCGCATGACACAGCTGGTACACCTGCTCCGGCCGCGCCAGATCGCGCAGCCGATGCGCACCGAGGTCACGCACGCTCACTCCTTCGGGCAGGCCGCCCGCGACCAGCTCATACGTTGAGCGCGACAGCAGCGTCTGGCCCCCATGTCCGATCGCCCGCAGCCGAGCACAGCGATGGATCGAGGGACCTGTGTAGTTACGCGGATCGCGCAACACCGCGTCCCCAGTGTGCAGCGCGACACGCACTCGTAGATCCACGCCCTCAGGCCACGGCTCGCTTCTTAGCGCCCGCTGCAGATCGAGCGCGCACGCAACCGCATCCGACGCTCGCACGAACACGCCGACCGCACTGTCACCCTCTCCCTGCTCCTCCGGAAGCACCCCGCCACGCGCCCGCATAGTCTCGGCGAGCAGGTCGTGGCAGCGCGCCATCACCCCCGCCATCACCTCGCCCCGCTCTTCCCACAACAAGGTCGAGCGCTCGACATCGGTCAGCACGAACGTCACCGTCCCAGTCGGGACGATCGCCACCGCGTCCTGGTCAACTCCACCCATCGAAACCATGATCGCCTCGTCCATCATCCCAAGCCTGCCGTGCCATGCGGTGGATTACATCGGCCAGATGGCCTATTCGCCGTCAGGGCCGGCCGACCGGCGACGTCCGCTCGCTTCGACCGATCCCTGTCCGTGCGCGCGATCGCCTGCCGCATGCTCGGTATCCGCCACCTGCGCACCCATCCTTACCGGCCCCTAACCAATGGCAAGGCAGAGCGGTTCATCCGCACCATGCTCGGCGGCTGGGCCTACGGCGCGATCTACCGCAACAGCACCGAGCGCACCGCAGCCCTTGACGGATGGCTCTTCTACTACAACCATCACCGAAAACACTCAGCCCTCAGCCACAAGCCCCCGATCACTCGCCTCAACGAGCGCGCCAACCTTCCCGGTACCTACACCTAGCGACGCTCGCGAGTGCTGTCGTCGTGGTGATTTGGCGGCTCATCCGCCCCTTCGCCCAGCTGCTTGCGCACGTGCCCATCGCTCGACAAATTCCGATCGTGCGGCAAAAGGGGCTCGCTCTGGTATAGGCTGCCCGCGGTTTGCGGGCACGGAGAGGACACGGGAGGGCGCTGGCGATTGCACTTGTCGGCGCGGCGAGCTGCGCGATCGCGCCGGGCGGTGCGTCGGCCGAGTCGCGACACGCGACGAGCACGCCGGCGGAGCGGGCCGCGGTGCATGCGTATCTCGTGGACAGGTACGAATATGCCCAGGAGTCGACTGAAGCCGCCCCCGCGTCAGTCGCGGCATATGAAGGTGCCGCGAGCCGGATCGCAGGCGAATGCTCGGGTGTGCTCATCGGCGCGCCCCAGGGCACCGGGATCGAAGTCGGGTCGGATATCTCCTCGCGCACGGGGCGCCAGCGTGGCGAAGAAAGGCGGCAGAAAACGCAGTTGAGCGACCTCGAAGAGGAGCTCTCGTCGGAGCTTCTCCTCGCCGAGTGGGAACCGCGCCGGCCGGCGGTGATGGCCTTGGTGGCCAAGCTTAAGGCCCTGTCGCAAGGTGATCCTACTTTGTCGTATGTCGCCGACGCCGAGACGATCACATTGGAAGAAGACCTGCAGGCTGAAAGCACGGACGTCTGCGCCGACATGAGGGCGTGGGTTGGCAGTGGCTATCGCACACTCTCGCTAGCCAGCAGGGTGATCGCGCTGAAAGAAGAAGCCGACTTTGCCAAGGTCTTGAGGGATGTGTCCGCGCTATCTGCGGGCGGGTATGCATCTGCTGAAGAGTCTCTGTTCGCCACAGAGACTTCGGCTGACAAGGTGCTTGTGCGCGAGACGACCCAACTGGAGTTGCAACTTGAGGAGGCGAGTCGCAACTCCATCGATAGCGCGCGCGGACGTGTCGAAGCCGCACTTGGCCTGACGGCTCGGCAAAAACGTGAAAAGGCCTTTGAATCGACGTCGCACGAAATCAAATCCTCCACCGAGATCGGTGCCGGACACACTGCGGCCGGGACCAAGTTCACGGTCTGGCTCGAACGCAAAAAGGGCGGATCTCCAGATAGGTGCAAGTTGAGTGTCGAAGTGAAGACCCAAGTCATGGGTTTGACTGTTATGCAAATCATCACGAGCGGCGAATCTGAAGGTTGCCTGGCGCCTCGCAAAGATCGCTCCGAAGCCCCCAGCGTCAGGTGCGGCGAAGGACTCCTGACGATCAAAGCTGAGGTACTCTCCGCCACGCGCACTGTGGACCTGCGCATGAGTAATGGCAAGCAGATCGCCTCCCGTCCAGTGCTCGTGCCGCGTCGTCTAGGTGGGCCGGACGCCTTCTACTACCAAGCTGTGCGCGGACCCTTTCCGATACCGGTGTCGTTGACCGAGCGCGACGCAAGTGGCCGCACGCTGCGGGTCCTTGGGCTGCGGCGGATAGTGGGGTGCAGCAAGCACCCGCTGAAATACCTGCCGGGCGGCAAGCGCACGCTCGTGAGCGGTCAGGTGTCTCAGGGCGGCCAACATTACTCGATTGTGGGCGAACGCTACCGGCTCTTCGGTCGTATCCACACCCAGCTAAAGCTCAGGACGGGGGAAGGGTTGGTTAGCTCTGGTGAGGGCGAAGAAGAAGGCCCGATCGAAGGTCCAAGCGGATCGTTTGCCGTGTCCGTGAAACGCACGAAGCCATTGGAATCGGAAGTCTCCGCAGGCTGCCATCCACACGAATACTCGGTCTTCTACGGCCTGCTCAAGCACCCGCGCGACACGGTGCTCGCAAAGGTCGAAGGCAAGCTCATGCCGCTGCGCCGCGTCCATATTCCGGCGAGCATTCACGCTGGCGGCGTATTGGTTTACCTGGTGTCTGCAGGGCGACCCGAAGAAATCGTCGTGCGCGCTCCGAGTGGTAAGACGGTCATGAGTGAAAATCACGTCGTGAGGGCGCACGAAGGGCGCGAAACCTGCGAAGGGGAATCGGAAGGAGCCAGTGGGCCACCCCCGGGTGATCTTGGCGGCCTCAGCGATGAAACGAGCAGGATTATGCTGACTGGCTGAGGCGAGGCGAGCGCACCCACTCCCCACCCCAACCTTCCAACGCGGCCGGACTTGCTCTCCAACCAGTCCGGCCTACTCCAGCTCCAACCCCGCCTGCGGCTCTCCCAAGCCCCAGCCGACCGGTTGCGACTCGCCCTGCGCGGAGGCGATTGCCTGCTGGTACACCGTCCAGGTCGATCTGGCTGCGTCTTGCCAAGTCCACCGCGGTGGCGCGGGGGCGGGTCGGCGGGAGCGCTCGGCGCTTTCGATCAGCGCCTTGAAGTCGCCGCGCTCGACGAACGCGGCGCGCTCGCCGAGCACCTCGCGCAGCGCGGGAACGGCGCAGGCCGCCACCGGCGCGCCGCAGGCGAGCGCCTCGACGGCGGGTAGGCCAAAGCCCTCGTCCTCGGAGGCGAGCACGAGCGCGTGCGCGCCGCTGTAGATCGCGGCCAGATGCTCGTCTGAAACCTCGCCGGTGAGGATCACGTCTGGCAGCTCGTGTGCCCATTGGCGCGTGGGGCCGACGAGCACGAGCGGCAGCTCGCGCGGGGTGGCAACGAGCTTGGCGACGTGCTTGCGCGGGTCGGGGTGGCGCAGCGAGCCGACCCACAGCAGATAGTGCTCTGGCAGCGAGAAGCGCTCGCGCACGCGCGACACTTCCTCCTCCGAGCGCACATACATCGACGGGTCGGGCGCCTCGGGAATGACGGCAATCCGCTCGCGCTGAAGCCCCAGCTGCTCAACCGCGTCGCCGGCGACAGCCTCGGTCGGCACGATCGTGCGCACGGCACGCTGCACCGCGAGTTGGCGCAAGCGCAGGCGCACGCCCGTGCGCAGGTGCTCGCTGGCGCGCTTCAGGGCGGAGAGGTCATGCAGCGTCACAACCATCGGGCACGGGCTGCGCAAGATCGCGCCCTCCATCCACGGCGAGTGGAACACGTCGGCGCGTCGAGGGCGGTGCGTCTCCACGATCTCCACGCCTTCCGAGGCGGTTTCGCGCAGCGCTCTCAGCAGGCAGCGTGTGTAGCGGCCGACGCCGCGCACATCGCCGGCAGGGCGGCTATCGAAGGCGATTCGCGTCGGGCGCGCCACCGTGGCTCGCGAGCCAGGCCCGCGAGGCCCCTTCACGTCTGTCCCGACCACAAGACGCGCACGGGCCAGACCATAGTCGCTCGGGGCGCGTTGTGTAGCGGTTGGGTGATAATTGTCTCGCTGTTTCCAACCTGTTGTCGCCGGCAGGGGGTGCCGTCGCCGGCGCGAGACGCCCTCATGGGCCCGTTCACGGTGGTGTCGGAGAGGTTAGCCTTCCCACACGATGCCCTCGCGCGACTACCACGAAGGGGTGTGGGAAGGAGTGCCCGAGGGGCTCGCGCCCGCCTATGCCGGGCCGCGCGAAGCGTTCCTACTGGAGCGCCTCGTCCAAGCACGCGCCGCTGTCGCGCGCGCGCCTCGCGTGCTTGACGTCGGCTGCGGCGAGGGCCACTTCGCGGCACTGCTCGCGCGGGCCGGCGCGGAGGTGCTCGCGATCGACGTCGCCGAGGAGCCGCTGCGCCGCGCGCGGGCGCTCCACCCCGAGCTGGACGTGCGGCTGGTCGAGCCCGAAGGGCCGCTGGCGCTGGAGGATTCGAGCTTTGACCTGGTGTGGGCGGGCGAGACGATCGAGCACGTCACCGACACTTCGGGTTGGCTCTCGGAGTTGCGCCGCGTGCTGCGCTCGGGCGGCACGCTGGCGCTCAGCACGCCCGACCACGGGCCGCTGTCGAGGCTGTGGCTGGGGTTCAGCCGCGGCGCGTTCGAGCGATGTTTCGATCCGCGCGCGGATCACCTGCGCTTCTACACGCGCGGCACGCTCGCCGCCCTGCTTTACGACTTCGGCTTCGAGAACGTGGAGGTGCGTGGTGCGGGCGGTCTGCCGGGCGCGCGTCGCGTGTTGCTGGCGAGCGCAACACGCAAGCGCTTCTGAGCCGTGCGGCGCTCGGCGAACGTTAGCGTGGCACCGGCCCGACGGGCGGTCGCCGTGGAGGCGCCAGCGCTCGTCGTCGCGGTGCTCTCAGTTCCCGTGCTCGCGCTGCTCGTTGCCCGCAGCGCCTGCACATAGGCGTTTTGCGCGGCAATCGACTCGGGGTTGAGGTATACGGCGGCGCGCAGCTCTCCGACCGCGGCCCGCGGGTTATCCGCGAGGTCGTATTCGCCCAGGGTCAGCCAGGTTTCGGGGTTGGAGGGCTGCAGTCGCACAGCCTTCTGCAGTGTGGCTCGCGCAAGCGTGCTCTCGCCGATGGCGTGCTCGACGGCCGACAATCTGAACAACGCGACCGCCGACAGCGAGTCGCGTTCGACTCCGGCCTGCGCCGCGCCAAGCGCGGCCTGCGGGTTCTGCTTGATCAGCGCGACCGCCTGTTCGGAAGCATCGACAGAGCGCTGTGGCTGCCACTCCGTCCACGCGGCGAGCAGCGTCCCCGCGACGACCGCGATCGCCACGCCCACGTGCACCGGCCCGAGTTCGCGTGCGGAAGGCGGCCGCCTGCGTGGGAGGCCGTTCGCCGCGGCGCTCAGCGTGCTCGTCGCGGACGGCTGCGCACTCGACGCGGCGAGCGGGTCGAGTGCCGCGCCCGGCGAGCCGGCGGGCGCATCGAGGTTGCCTGCTGGCAGCGGCCCGCGGCCGGCAAGCCAACCGGCGCACAGCAGCGCGACGAACGCGTCGCCGGGCACGTACCAGGTCCAGTCGGCAAACGAGTGCACGCCGAACGTCACCACCACGCACAGCATGCTCAGCAGTCCGATTCGCTCGGGCGTGTAGGCAGCGGGCACGCTGCGCCAGGCCAGCGACGGCAGCGAGCGAAGCCGGGGGACACTCGCCTCCGGCGAGGATCCCCGTTTCGGCCAACGGGCGCTCCAGCGACGGTTGAAGGGATGGGTGGCGCGCCCGGCGGCGGCCATCCACGCAAACAGCAGCGCGAGCGTGAGCGCGAGCCCGGCGAGTCCCAGGTCGGCGAGGGTTTGCACGAGGTACCCGTGGGCTTGACGCACGTCGAGGTTCTGGGTGCGGTAGCGCAGGCGCGCCGTTCCATAGCCTGCGGCGCCGGCGCCAAGTGCGGGATGGGCTTCGAACACCTCCAGCGCCTCCTTCCAGTAGCGCGCGCGCACGCTGCCGACTGCCATCAGCCGCCCGGGCGTGTTCGCCGGTACCGGC
>DATNKN010000371.1:0-2888 GCA_035603375.1 Solirubrobacteraceae bacterium | reverse complement strand
TGGCGGGAGCCACCGCCGCCACACCGGGCACACTCGTCATCGCCGCGCGCAGCTTTTCCACATCGGCCTTGCCGCCGGTGCTGGGTGCCGTCAGGAGCACCCCCTGCTTGGCGGCTTCGTTGCTGGCATTGGTCGTGCTCGGGACCTGCGCGACGACCTGCAGCGGCCCATTGAAGCCCTGGCCGAAGCCTTCGGCCAGAAGCTGGTACGCCCTGTATGTGGTGAAGCTCTCAGGGTCGTTGCTCGCGTCGCTGGAGCCGAGTCGCAGCGCGGTGGCGGGTGCCGCGATCAGCAGCAGCAGGAGCGTCGCGGCGAGTGCGATCGGCCACGAGTGGGCTTGCACGTACCGACTCCAACGCAGCCATATATTGCCCTGGCGCGCATCGGTTGCCTGCGCGCCTGCGCGCCTGGCGCGGCGGCTGGGTCGTACGACGCGGTTGCCCGCGATCGTGAGTAGCGCGGGCAGCAGCGTCAGCGATGCGAGCATCACGAGCAGCACGCCGATCGAGGCGGAGATCGCCACGCCGTAGAGGAAGTCCACGCCGAGCAGCATCATTCCCAGCAGAGCTATAACGACTGTGCAGCCGGCAAACAGCACCGCGCGCCCGGCGGTGTCCATCGCCTGCACGACCGACTCACGCACGTTGCCAAAGCTCGGACCTGGTGTCGCGTACGCCTCGCGGAAGCGCGTCACGATGAACAGCGAATAGTCGATGCCGACCCCAAGCCCAATCATCGCGGCAAGCTCGGAGGAGAAGTTGGGGGTGTCGACAACGTGCGTAAACAGCGCGATCAGTCCGAGCCCGGTGCCGAGGCCGAACAGCGCGGTGATGATAGGCAGGCCCATCGCGATCAGCGATCCGAACGTAATCAGCAGCACGACGATCGCGGCCATCAGGCCGACTGCCGTGGTCAGACCGAAGCCTTCCTGCTCGGTTTGCTCGATCGCTTGGCCGCCGAGCTCGATCTGGATGCTCGGGGTGCGCGCGGCCTCGGCGGCGTTGACGACGTTTTCGCCCGCGCTCTTGGGCAATTCGTTGGCCTTTTCGTTGAACACCACCGTGGCGAACGCGATGCGTTCGTCGGCGGAGATGGCTTTGCCCGCTTGGCTGGCGGCGTAGGGGCTGATGACGCCAGTGACGTGCGGCAGGCCGCTGACCTTGGTGAACAACGCGCTCATGTGGGCGCGCACGGCCGCTTCGCGTACGCTGCCGTGAGACACCTTGAAGACGATTGTGTCGCGGTCGCCCGCCTGCGCGGGGAAGCTGTGTGCCAGCAGGTCTGAGGCGCGCTGTGCGTCGGAGTTGGGCAGCGTGAAGTTGTTGGAGTAGGCCGCGCCACCGCCGGCCTGGGAGACGATGTTGACGCCGATCAGCAGGATCACCCAGCCGATCGCGATGTAGAGACGGTGGGTTGTGGACCAGCGGGCGAGCTTGAGCATAGTGGGGACCTGTCGGGGTGACCACCGCTGGTGGGGATGCGGTGGCGGGGGACGGGGAAGCTCAGCCCAGCTTACGACGCTCGGCGTGCGGACGCCTCATCGAAGAGGTCCAGGGTTCGGTGAGCTTGTGTAATCAACTGCACGCTACACCGGCCGGACGCGCGCTTGGGTGCCTGCGGCGCTCAGCAGATGCTGGATGTCCTGCGGGTCGCTTGTGAGAACCGTGTCGCCATCGTCTGCGAGCAGCGACACCGCCGCATCGGCGATGTCCAGCGTTTCGCTGCGGGCCAGCAGTGTGCCGCAGTCGCGCGCCCGCCGCGGGTCCAGTTCGCACTCCACGAAGCCGGCTAGCGCGCGAGTCAGCCTGGCCTGGCGAGCGGGGTTGCGCCACACCTGGGCCACGCATGCCGAGGAGGTGACGGCCTCCGCGCCGCCTTCGGCTGCCGCCACGAGCAACGCGGCGACTCTGCGATCGCCTCGCTCCAGGGCGATCAGCGCGCCGCTGTCGAAGACGAGGGCAGCCATCGACGGGCCTCGCTCAGCTCCTGCTCGGTGAATGGCCCACCCGTTTCGTGGGCGATCTCCTCGGCCACAGCCAGCAGTGCGTCGGCGCGCAGGCGCGCGGATGCGGCGGCCGCGAGCCAACCGGACACGCCTTCGGAACCGGCGGCTTCGCGTACGCGCCGGTAGAGGTCATCTTCGAGGCTCACACTGATCTTTGCCATGTCCGACATAGTAGCACCAAAGGTACTACCTGGTGCGGCGGAAGGGGCGGGAAAGGTCAATTGGGACATGGGACGGATCGTGAGCGTCGCTTGGGACGGTACTCGGCGCGGCGCCTTTTAGTGGTGGCTTGCGGGCTCGGATCGCTAGGCTCCATCAGGGTTTTGCTGATCTGACCAAATCAGGCTCTGAGCGGACTGAAGGTCGTGAGTCGTCCTGACTCAAGAAGAGTCCCGAGGGGAGCCACAACTCGTTTTGGCGTGGCGGCGCTCGCCGCGTTGGCCGTAGCAGTCGGCGTCCAGTGCGGATGCGTGAGTTGGTTTATCCTCGATGCCAACAGAGGCGAGCGAGAGTGAGGGCACTATGGCCAAGACACCGCGGGTGGGCGAGCAGGCGCCGGACTTCCAGCTGGAGGGCACGAACGGACCATTCAAGCTCTCAGACCATCGCGGCGAGCGGGTGGTGCTGCTGTTCTATCCGGGCGACAACACGATGGTGTGTACCAAGCAGTTCTGCTCCTACCGCGACCGGCCCGAGGACTTCGCCTCGCTGAACGCGACGGTCGTGGGGATCTCCTCGCAGAGCCTCGAGTCCCATGAGGGGTTCGTCGCCAAGAACAACCTCAACGTGCCGCTGCTCGCCGACGAGGACAAGGCGGTCGCAAAGGCTTATAGCGCAACGACGCCCGGTATCGGCTCGACCGCTCGCGCGGTGATCGTGATCG
>DATNKN010000370.1:0-4731 GCA_035603375.1 Solirubrobacteraceae bacterium | reverse complement strand
TTCCCCCGATCAGCCGATCGCGCGCGTCCAGCGCGCGATGCCCTCCGGCCAGCGTCTCGTTCACGAGAAATCTCGCGCGTTCGGGCCTGACTTGGGCGCGCGCGAATATAGCCCCAACGCCCGCCTGAACGGCACGCTCGGGTGGTTCGGAGCTCACCGCCTCGCGCACGTGCCCGAGCAGCTGCTCGGATATGTCGCGGTGGACCGCCAGGAAGCAGTCGTCCCGGTCCTCGAAGTGCTCGTAGAAGGTGGGGCGTGAGACTCCGGCATGGGTGATCACCTGGGCCACGTTCGCTCCGGCGTAGCCTCGTCTGACGGCGGCTAACAGCATGCCCTCGAGTAGCCGTTCGAGTTGAGTTCCTTTGCGGTCCTTTCGAGAGATAGACATCGTGTTTATCGTGTTCTGAGGCGTCGGTGTCGCCGGCCGCTACGACTCTATTCCCTTGCACCGCTCACTGACAGCCTAATTCGTCGGACGGCGACGTGCCTCTGGCGGTGAGAATATCGACGACGTCCGGTATGCGGTATCGCGCGATGGCAAATCAACCATAGCCGTTTATCGAGACGAGCCCGAGCTCCTCCAGCGGCGGATCGTGTGCCATGCGTCGGAGGGAAGATGGGCAGCAGAGCCAATATCTAGACGCATGTTCGACCCGTATCGGGAGGCTTTGGTTGCGCCTGGTTGACAACCGTGCTTAGCTCGTCTTAGTATCACTGGCCGTGTTTCTCAGTTGGCCAGCAAGAGGCTTCCGAGACGAACAAGGTGATCAATATGGGGGATGGGGAGAGGACCAGACTGGCCGCTGCCGCCACGTGGTGTGGATCTGAGCGCCTTGGTGGCGAGAGTTCGAGCGGTATAGGGAGGGACCCAGTCGATGGGTGATGGCTCGGCAATCGCGATCGTCGGGATTTCATGTCGGGTGCCGATGGCTGGGGACCCGGTGGCCTTGTGGGAGCTGTTGCTCTCCGGGTCGAGCGCAATTCGCGAGGCGCCCGACGATCGCTTGCAGTTGGCAGACAGCGGTATCGAACTTGCCCCCGGGGCCCTTTGCGGAGGCTTCCTCGATCAGATAGATCGCTTCGACTGCGAGTTCTTCGGGATATCTCCGCGAGAGGCAGCGCTGATGGACCCTCAACAGCGCCTAATGCTCGAGTTGTGCTGGGAGGCGCTGGAAGACGCGGTGGTTCGTCCCGGCGAGCTCAAGGGGAGCCAGACCGGCGTGTTCGTTGGGTCGATATCGAGCGACTACGCCGATCTGCTGCGCGAGCGCGGTGCGGAGGCAATGACCCGCCACGCTCTCACGGGACTGCATCGCAGCCTTATAGCCAACCGCGTCTCCTACACCCTTGGCCTGCGAGGTCCGAGCATGACGATGGACACCGGGCAGTCCTCCTCGCTGGTGGCTGTTCATGTGGCATGCGAGAGCCTGCGTCGCGGTGAGTCGACGTTGGCGCTGGCGTGTGGCGTCCACTTGAACATCTCCTCCAGCAGCGCGCTGAGCGCCTCCAGCTTCGGGGGACTCTCTCCCGATGGGCGTTGCTTCACGTTCGATGCCCGCGCCAACGGCTATGTGAGAGGCGAGGGCGGAGGCGTTGTGGTGCTCAAGACGCTCTCAGAGGCGGTCGCCGCCGGCGATTCGATCTACGGCGTGATCCGCGCCAGTGCCGTCAACAACGACGGTGGCGGAGATAGTCTGACCGCGCCGAGTCAGCTCGCCCAGGAAGAAGTGTTGCGGCGGGCTTACCGCAAGTCGGGCCTCAAGCGCGGCGAGGTCCAATACGTGGAGTTGCATGGCAGCGCCACCAAGCTCGGCGATCGCGTCGAGGCGGGTGCTCTTGGTGCGGTGCTCGGGGCAAAGCGTCCGCGGGAGGACCCGCTGATCGTTGGCTCGATCAAGACCAATATCGGTCATCTCGAGGGGGCTGCCGGCATCGTGGGCCTGATCAAGGCGGCTCTGTGTATCCAGCACCGGAAGATCCCGCCAAGTCTCAATTTCCAGGCGCCGCCATCCGAGATACCGCTGGACGCTCTCGGGTTGAAGGTCCAGCAAACACTTGATGGATGGCCGAGCAAGCAGGGTTCGCTGTGCGCCGGCGTCTCCTCCTTCGGCGTGGGCGGCACCAACTGTCACGTCGTGCTCGCCGAAACGCCTTCGCTTGCCTTGTCTCTGGCTACGGGGAGAGAGACGGGCAAGCACGAAGGACTCGAGCGGAAGGACGCCCAGAAACAGATACTCGCCGGAGAAGAGTCGGTGTGGTTGATCTCGGCTCATGGCGAGGCGAGCTTGCGTGAGCAGGCGGCTCGGTTGGCCGATCGCGTGGATGGGGATGTCGACTTGGCCGTCGGCGACGTTGCGCACACCCTGGCGATCGCAAAGCAGGCGTTCAATCGCCGCGCGCTCGTTATTGGCGAGGATCGTCAGACCCTTTTGGAGGGTTTGCGCGACCTTGCGCAGTCCCAGCCGGCGATCGATGTGGTCGAGGGGCTCACGTCGTCGGCCGCCAAAAGCGGCCCAGTCTTCGTATTTCCCGGCCAGGGCTCGCAGTGGGAGGGAATGGCGGTCGAGCTACTCGACGGCTCGCCGGTGTTCGCTGAGCGGATCGACGCGTGTGCCGAGGCCCTCGCCGACCACGTGGACTGGTCTTTGGTCGATGTGCTGCGAGGCGTCTCGGGTGCACCCGGTTTGGATCGGATCGAGGTGGTGCAGCCGGCGCTGTTCGCGGTGATGGTGTCGCTCGCGGATCTGTGGCGCGCAAGCGGGGTCGAGCCGGCAGGTGTGGTGGGTCACTCCCAGGGGGAGATCGCTGCCGCGTATGTCGCCGGCGGACTCTCGCTCGAGGACTCGATTCGGGTGGTGGCCTTGCGCAGTCGGGTTCTGAGAAGCCTGGTCGGACGAGGTAGCGTGCTCTCCATAGCGGCTTCGGTGGACTGGGTCCAGGCGCGTCTTGAGCGCTGGGGCGAGCGCATCACGATCGGCGGCAAGAACGGACCGCGCTCAGTGGGTGTGGTGGGCGACCGAGAGGCCCTCTTGGAGCTTCTGGGCGAGTGTGAGCGGGAGGGAGTCCGTGCACGCGAGGTGCAGGCCACCGTGGCCTCGCATTCGCCACAGGTTGAGTCCCTGCGCGCGGAGTTGCTCGAGGTGCTCGCGGGGATCTCTCCGCGCTCGGGCGAGGTGCCTTTCTACTCCACCGTGCTCGGTGGGCCGCTCGACACCGCCGAGCTTGGGCCCGAGTACTGGTATCGCAACACACGCGAACCGGTTCAGTTCGAGTCGGCTGTCCGCAGCCTGCTCGCGCATGCCCCGGCGGCCTGCGTGGAGATCAGCCCGCACCCGGTGCTCGCTGTCGCGGTCGGGGAAATCGTCGAAGCGACGAGCGATGAGCGCGAGCGCGAGATCGGCGAGATAGCGGTCCTTAGCACGCTGCGCCGTGACCAAGGCGGTCCAAGGCGCTTCCTGCATGCGCTGGGTGAAGCCTGGGTGAACGGAGTCGACGTGGACTGGGACGTCGTCGCTTCAGAGGAGGGTTCCCGGCGGGTCAGGCTGCCGACGTATCCCTTCCAGCGGGGGCGCCATTGGCTGGAGTCTGGCGCGGATGTCCCCGATGCGCCTGACGCCGCTTTCGCTGCGAGCACGCCTCAGGTCGTTTTGCACGACGCTACGGTTCCGGCCCAGGCCCCGCTCGAGCGACGCTTGAGGGAGGTCCCCGAGGACGAGCGCGAGGCGATCGTGATCGAGCTGGTGCGCTCCCATGTGGCGAGGATCCTTGGGCACGCCGGACCGGAGGGCCTGGACGTGTCATGCGCCTTCAAGGAGCTCGGATTCGACTCCCGCTCCGCGCTTGAGCTTCGAGACAGGTTGAAGGTGGCCACCGGCCTGCGCCTGCCCACAACCTTGTCATTTGACAATCCGAGCCCCTTGGCCGTGGCCCGCTACATATTGCGTGATTTTAAGGGGAATGCCTCCGGAAGTGAGTCGAAGGTAAGTTCGGTTGCCGTCGATGATCCTGTTGCGATTGTGGGTATGGGCTGTCGCTTTCCCGGTGGTGTTGGCTCGGGCGAGGGTCTATGGGATTTGGTGTCTGGAGGCGTGGACGCGGTTGCTGGTTTTCCCGTTGATCGTGGTTGGGACCTGGATGGCTTGTTTGATCCTGACCCCGATAGCTTGGGGTCCAGCTACGTGCGTGAGGGTGGGTTTCTTGATAATGCCGTCGGGTTTGACGCGGAGTTTTTTGGGATTGCCCCGCGCGAGGCCCTAGCGATGGATCCTCAGCAGCGGTTGTTGCTTGAAGTGTGTTGGGAGGCGTTGGAGGATGCCGGGATCGATCCGCGTTCTTTGAAGGGTTCTCAGACGGGAGTATTCGCGGGTATTAGTTCCTCCGACTACGATCAGGGTGCTGTTGGCTCCGGAGTTGAGGGTTATCGGTTGACTGGTGCTGCCGGCAGCGTGGTGTCTGGTCGTGTCGCGTACACGTTTGGTTTGGAGGGCCCTGCGGTCACTGTCGACACGGCTTGTTCATCATCGTTGGTCGCGTTGCATTTGGCTTCTCAGGCGTTGCGCTCAGGTGAGTGTTCATTGGCGTTGGTTGGTGGCGTAACGGTGCTTTCCACGCCTGATGTGTTTGTCGAGTTCTCGCGTCAGCGTGGTTTGGCTGTTGATGGGCGGTGTAAGTCTTTTTCTGATGATGCTGATGGGACTGGTTGGAGTGAGGGTGTGGGGGTGTTGTTGGTTG
>DATNKN010000369.1:0-12251 GCA_035603375.1 Solirubrobacteraceae bacterium | reverse complement strand
TGGCCGCCATCACCACCACTGGGAGCCTCTGCCCATTTGCGGTGGCGAGCTGTTCTTCGAGCCAGTGCTGCTGCCCCGCCGTCGCCGCACCGGCTTCGAGCTGGCCTTCGGCGTCGTCGAGCACGATCACCCGCAGCGTCGCGCCATTCTGGTTGGCGTCGAAGGCGTAGTAGCGATGAACGTCTCCGTTCGGCGTCTGCGATCCCGCAGAGACCGGTGTGATCCCAGTGGCCGGCGCCCCGGTGCCGAACGGCTCGGGGGCTTCCGCGAACGCTTCCGAGAAGGGCGTTTCATACGGCTGGTCGGTGCGGCCGATGGTTGCGAACGTCGGTAGCCCGCCGAGCGGCGCGAGCAGTTCGGGCAAGCGGGCGAAGTCAGCCGCCGGTTCCGCGCCTGTTTCCTGATCCAGCGGCCCGACGGCGTTGCCGCCGAGCATGGCGAACGCGGGACCCCCCGGCTGTGTGGCGTAGGTCGCGATCTGCTTGGCTGCCGCGCTCAGGTTCACGTCGGGCTGGGCGTCGGGTACCGCCGAGCACTGCACCTTGCACTCGGGGCTCGTGAAGAAGGCGAAGGAGACCACCCCAGGCGTAGCCGGAAGGTTCGGGGTCGCGGAAGTCAGTCCGGAGGGCTGTGCGTTGCCTGTCGTGTCATAGCGCCAGATCGACGCGGTCATCCAGCCGGCGGGGCGGGCGGCCAGGACCTCGGTGGTCCCCTGGTGGGCGGCGTCTTCGGTGCCGTCGTAGCCGCCGGCCACCCAGGCGTGCTCTCCACTCTGGTCGGTGGCGACCGCCAGCACAGGATCGCTCTTGACCGCCCCGTCGCCACGGATCGCGTTCCCCGCATACTGCGAGCGGCTCAGATCCTGCCAGCCGCTTTCGGTCTGGCGCAGCAACTCGCCGTCGCCAGGGGGAAAGCCGCCCACTTCATCGCTCAGCAGGTTGACCGGCGGCGCGACCGACACGTAGGCTCGCAGCTTGCCGGAGGCTTCGCGGAATGGCGCGAGCGCAACGGAGATGCCCGACAGCGGCTGTTCGGCGTACTCGAAGCCGCGCCCGACCGCTTCACGGACGAGCATGAGCGAGCGTCCCGCCGCGATCACGCCGCCGTCGGGCAGGCCGGCGACCAGGCGCAGCTGGCCGGGCGCGGGCTTCGGGTCGCTCGGCAGCAGCGATTCTTCGACCGCCTCCCAACCGCCGCCGGGCCGGCGCTCGATCAAGTTCCCGCCCGCGACCGCAAAGGCTTCTGAGCCGGCCACGGCCACCGAGCTGATGTTCTGCCCGGACTCGGCGGGCGGCGGAGCTTCGATGCTCCAGTGCTGCCCGTCGTAGTGCAGGATCGTCCCGTTGGCTCCCACCGCCCAGCCTTCTCCAGAGGACCCGAAGGCCACCCCCTCGAGTTGCGACTGCGTGAGTGAGATCGATTGCGGATCTTCAGACCAGGACGTGCCGTTCCAGTGCAGGATGACTCCGAACTGGCCGACGGCGAAGGCGCTGGAGGGACCGTTGAAGGCGACGCCGAGCAGGTTGAGGTGTTGGGCGCGTGGGGTGGCGGGCTCAACCTGCCAGCCGGTCGACGCGTCGTAGTGCAGCGTCGCGCCGTCCAGGCCGACCGCCAGCGCGCCCGATTCGCCGGCCCCTGCGCCGCTGCCCGGCGCCAGTGCGATGCTTGTCAACGGCGAGCGGTCTGGCAGCGGCCACGGTGTGAGCAGGCTCGAGTTCTGCTGCGGAGACCATTGCCCGAGCGCCTTTGTGCCGCCAAGCCAGCCTTCGTCGGGTCCGGTGAACGCGGCTCCATTTCCCGGTTCGTGGCCCGGCGCCAGGACACTCGTCCAGCGACCGCGGGCGTAGACGTCGACGGCTTCGTTTTGCAACGCGAGCGCGACTGGTCCGTCTTCGGTCGCGAAGAACGCATCGGGCACCGCTGCCGAGCCGAGCGGCTCTTCGCAGGAGTTGGCCACCGGCAGTGTGCACCACGAGGTGGTGACCTCGCCGCTGTTGCCGTCGTAGCGCGCCACCACGTGGCCGCTTTCGTGGTTGTCGAGATAGACCTTCGCTTCGATCCAGACGGCGCCGCCGCCCGGTTCGACTTTTAGCGCCGTCGGGTCGACGTAATTGCTCTTAGCGGCCAGGGCGCCGCTGAGGTCGAGCGCATCGAGGCCGAGCCCGCTTGGCGGGAAGTGCCATTCGCGGTTGTAGAGATGGCCCAGGATGAGCCCGTGCCCTTGAGGATTGGCGAGCGAGAACGCGCCCCAGGCTTCGCCCGGGCCCTCGACATCGCCGACTCGGAGAGTCATCGGTTCGGTACCGGGGATGCCGGGGGGTCGCTGTAGCGCGGTTTCGCGCGTCCACACGCCTTCCTTCAGGAGCGCGTATTCCGATGTGCCCGCCGTCAGCATGCCGTACACCTGCCCTTCGGAGCTCTGGCCGAGGCGCAGTTGGGGTTCGAGCTGTTCGAGCAGCGGCTCGACGGTTTCTGTGGCGTTCTTGTCGTATTCGAAGCGACCGCCGGGACTTCTGTGGAAGTAGGCGATCGTCTTGGCGCCTACGAGCGGGGTCTCGACCAGGCCCAACCACGCCTCGCCGGAAGGCGCCATTGCGCCGGTCACTTTGATCCCGCCTCCCGCGTTGATGTTGAGCTCATTGGCGGGTAGCAACTGAAATGGCTTTGCGCCGCCGGCTTCGCGCGGCACGTCGGCGATCTGCCAGCCGCCCTTTTCCGTATAGCGCAGCAGCACGAGCTGATGGCCTTCGGCGGTGTATTCGAGCTGTTCTCCATCCGCGGCCGCGGGTGGCGCGCGGGTGATGCCATAGGCCCAGGTTTCCGCTTCGTGTCGCGGGCTGGCGCTGGCGGAGACGGCGCCGAGGATCGTGACGTCTTCGGCTGGCGCCACCACGCCGGTGATCGACGCCGCCACCGCGGGAGTCGACACCGTGTTGGCGACTTCGACTTCCGTTTCCTGCGAGGTCGCCTGGTTGCCGGCGGCGTCGAGGGCGCGTGCGCGGAGCATGTAGCGGCCATTTTCCAGGATTTCGGTGCGCAGCCGGTGGGTGTACGTATCGGCGCTGGTGGAGGATGGAACCGTCACTTGGCCTCCGGGGAGCCTCTTCCAGGCCGCGCTGCCGGCGCGGGCCCGTTCGAAGATCACAGACGCCACGCCCGAGCCCGGTTCTCCATTGGGGAGGTTGGGATCGATGGCTGTCGCCGTGAGAGTGACGTCGCCGCTCAAGGGCGAGCCGGACGGTTCCCGTTCGACCTTTCCGACTTCCGGCGGGGTGTTGTCCACCAGTCGGCCGCGCACTGGCAGCGAGACGAAGCTGAGACCTTCCCCGCCGGCCGGCACTACGCGGAAGTCGTCGCGACCGTTCGGCGCTTCGCTGGCTGCGGTGTCGAAGCAGGCCGTGGTCGCCGTGTCGACACAGCTCGTTGGTTCACTGTTGCTGGGCACTTCGGGTATCGGCTTCCAGGCATCGGTGCCCGCGGGAGCCCATTCGAAGCGGATCGGTTGGATTTCGGCGCCGTGAGGGACTTCGGCCTGGAGCTTGATCACGCCGCGCAGCGGCGACGCGGGGACGGCGAGCTTCACGACAGGCGATTCGCCCACGACGATCAGCCGTTCGATCGTTGGCGATTCATATTGGGTGTGCGTCACCTTTTCGGTGACGAGGACGCGCAATTCATACGGCCCGTCCTGTGCGATTTCTTCTTCCGGGTGCAGGAACGCATACCGCTGGGTTGGGCTCTTCGTGCTTTCGATTTCCTGCCAGCTCGCGATGCCGTCCGGCCGAATCTCAAACACGATCGATTCGATCGATTCGGAGGCCAATGTCGTGTTGAGCTTGAGGGTGACAAAGGATTCATTTATGAAGTCAGGCCCCGCCGGTTCCGTTAGCAGGACGATTTCCGGCTTGGATTGCAAAGATGTCGGAGCAAGCAGCGCTGCCGATGGCACGGCCGGGCCGGTGAGGGGAGAATCGAGCCCCGGTGAGCCACCGCTGGAGTTCGGCTGCGTGCCCGATGCGGCCGCCGGACCAGCCTGGCCCGCGGACACACCAGCCTGGCCCGCGGGCGCAGCGCCACTTAGTCCCGGCGGCAGCGAGGCGAGCGGCGAGGCGGCGGCCGGCGCGGGCGAGTTCGATGTGTCAGCCATAGCGGCGCTGGTCGCTCGCCGTGGCACCTGCGGTTGGGGCAGCCGCGATATGCGAGCGATCAGCCTTGGCCACTGCGCGCTGCTCAGCACCGGGCCGGACTGCGCGGCGTTCGAGCCGAGCGGGGCGGCCGCCAGTTTGGCGCGCAAGCTCCGAGAATGGTTGCTGCGGATTGGAGTGCCCTCCAGCGCAGAGATCGTCCTGCGCAGCGCCGGCTCGGATCGCAGGCGGCCCTTCAGCTGGGGCTTGCTTATCAACTGGATCTCTTCGATCAGCGCGTCGCGGGCGCTCGGGCCGAAGAGCGGCTGAGTGCCCTGCTCGGGGTGACCCTGGGTTTGGCCCAGTAGACGCCAGGCCTCGAGCAGCGGGCGCGGATCGATCGGTCCGGCGCCCGCCGGTCGGACCTCGAAGAGGAAGCGCGCCCGTGCGCCATGCGAGCGGTCCGTCACGTTGCCGAGCACGATCCCGGGTGCGACCCATGTGCCCTCGCGCAGCCGCTCCAGTCGCATACCAGTGGACCTAGCCGCCCGCCCGTTCGGCGCCATCGCCGAGCTGGTGGACCGTGGTTGCGGCGGGAGCTTGTAGCGCTTGAGGATCCGACCGAGCCAGGCGTAGGTGTAGACGTCGCCGTAGGCGTCGCGCAGCTCTATGAAGCGACCCAGCTTTGCGTTGCGCCCGATGTGGATGACCTCGGCGTTCTGAACGGCTACCACAGGTGTGCCCGGCGCGACTGCGATGTTTGCCCCGACGACGGTTGGTCCTGAAGCGCCGGTGGCGGAAGCGGCGGCCGCCGCCGGCGGCGGGGCAACTGCCGGAGTGCCCGCCGAGTGCTCCAGCCCGGCTCTCACCGATCGCGCGACCGCGCGTAGCGGGGTGGTGGTCCACGCAGGCGTCGCGGCGAAGCCGCTTGCACTCTCCACCGGCATGCGTCCGTCGACAATCGCCGCCAGGCCGCCGATGATCGATTGTGGGGTCTTCCCGAGCAGCCGTGCGCGCAGCAGCACCGATTCGACGTAGCCCGAGGAGTGGTTGTAGGCGTAGATCGCCCCGGGCAGATTGTGGGCGGCGCCGGCGGCCTGAAGGTAGCGTGCAGCCGCAAAGACCGCGTCGGCGGGGTTGTAGGGATCGCGCACGCCGGCGCCGTTTGCGTCCACGCCGTAGGCGGACCACTCTTCCGGCAGGAACTGCATCCACCCCTCCGCGCCGGCGCTCGAGACGCCGAGGTCGTAGCCGTAGTCGCTCTCGACTTCGTTGATGGCGGCCAGCACTTGCCAAGGGACCGCGTAGCGCTCGGCGGCGGCGAGGTAGATCGGCAGCAGGAAGGGCGGCGTGCGGTAGGTATCGATGAAGAAATCCAGCAGCGGGCTCACGCCCGAGGGCGTCAGGGCCGACGAGGGTGTGAATGGTTCGAACGCGCTTGGGTTGGGTGCGAGAGCCGGCGCTCGAGCGGGAAGCGATGAGGACTCGGTCTGCGATGTCGTGCCGCCCGATTCTCCAGCAAGAGAAGGCGTAGTCTTGGCGCGCGCTGTCGGCGGTCGGTACCCCGCTGCCGAGCTGGTGGGCTGCCGGTTTTGTGAGACAACCTTCGGGGGAGATGTCGTCGTGATTGGCGGCTCCGAGGAGGGCACGGTTGGGGTTGAGGCCGAAGTTGAAGCGCCGGCTTCGCTGCCGGCCGGCGTGAATCCTTCGCCTGGCGTCGACGTGGAGACGACCTGTCCGGATTCTGTCGCGACGATCGTCCATGCGCCGCTATCGGGCGGTGCGGCAGCGGCGATGATGCCTGCGATGACGAGCGCCGGAAGGAGGAATCTCCTCACGCGAGCACCGTCGTCATCTGAGATCTCAGGAGTGTCTGGTCCATGGCTGTTGGCATGACGAGCCGTTCGCGGATCGCGCCACGCAGAAGACGAGCCATCTTGAAGTCCCCGGGCGAGCTTGTGGTGAAGAAGCAGTTACTACGCGACGAGGCGCACCTTGGTTGGCCAGTGCTTGCGGTTGAGCTCGAGGATCAGCAGTCCCGTGCGCCCCGCGAAGTATCGTGGTCGAGCCTCGCTCACCACGTGTCCGTGCCGGAGGGCCTGCGCCCCGATCGTGACCGGGCGACGAACTCGAAAGCTCAGGTAGAGACTGAGATGATGCCCTCTATGCAGCTTGGCCTTGACGTCGAAGATCGCGGACGGCAGCTTCACACTGTGTGTCTGGGTGACAACAGCCGGCGGTGGCGGTGGTGGCGGTGGCGGCGGCGGTTCGAGTATCAGGGTCGGGGCTTCAATCTGGAGTTCCAGTGGCCGTTCTTCGAGATCGTTGCCTTCCGGCGCTTCGGGTCTCGCGCCGTCAGTCAGCCGGTAGAGGTGAGGTGGCTGAGCTTCGGAGGACGAGACTACGCCGGAGTCTATAACCAGCGAGCCCGGAGTGGTGGCTGCCCAGGCGTCATTAGCGGCGTTGGCGACGAGCGCACTCACGTAGCCTTCGCGATCGGCGGGTACGAGTGGCGGCGTGGGCAGGGAGCCTCTGTAGGTTGGGTCTTCGACGCGAAAGCGCGTCACGGTCGTGGTCCCGTCGCAAGCCGCCTGGGCGATGACCGGTTCGTCGGTCGGTTTTGCGTTTGGGTCTTCCGCCGGCCCTTCCTTGCGGGGGAGCAGGCTCCCGCCCGCAAGCGCTTCGCCCGCGCCCGGGATGACCGCGATCGAAGACCACAGGAAGGAGTCGAGAGGCTCGACGGCGTTGAAGGCGGGGGGTGTGTAGGTGAAACGGTGTTCCGGTGTGCCCGCGCAGGTTGTGCTTGCCCCGGAGATCGATACCGGCACGAGTGGAGAGGGCGGCGGCGGGTGGCTGGGAGAGGCGGGCCGGGATTCGGCTCTAGACCAAACGCGTAGGCCCGCTGGGTCGCCGGCCACCCAGCCCTGGCCCGCGGCGTCGAAGTCGACCGCGACGAGGTCGGTCCGGTAGGGATCGTCAGCCTGTGGGCTCGTCGGCGGCGTGAACGGAACTGGCGAGAAAGCCCCTCCGCTCGAAACACGCATCTCGGGTGGGGGGGCTTCGTCGTGTTCCGGCAGGATTTCGCTTTCCGATACGGAGGCGTAGCGTTCGGCCGTGGCGCTGACCGCCACGCCGAATGGGTTGCCCTGGAGATCTTCGCGGGCGAACGCGGCGGTGTATTCGCCCTGAAGCCAGCTCAGCGACGGGGACGGAGACTCATCTTCGAGCTGTGTCCCGCTCCAGTGCACGACGGTGCCGTAGGTGCCGAAGAACCAGCAGTCGTTCCAGGCCAAGCAGGAGGCCGAGGTGATCCCTCCAGGCCTGCGGTTTTTTTCGACGACTACCCTTGTCAACGTTGTTTCCGGGAGTTCGAGCGACTCCCATTCGAGCGTTGCGCCATCGAAGCGACAGAGGCGGCTCCAGCTCAGGTCGGTCGGGCCCCCAATGAGCCAGTAGTCGAGCTTGCCCGCCCACACGACTGTGTGGCCCGGGCAGACGTTGTAGCCCGGAAAGCCTGGACTCGGGTACCAGGAGGCGCCGTTGAAGAGCCAGACTCCGTAGGGATTGTCCGCATCCAGCCCCGATCCTCCGCTCGTGTCGGTCGCCGCGAGCCCGCGGTTCCAGGCCCTGAAGGCCATCGAGGTCACCGTGAGGGCGCACTGGCTCCCTGGCGGGGCTTCTCCTTTGAAGACGAGCGAGCACGGCTGGGCGGGGGTCTCTACTGGTATGCCTTCGCTGCCGAAGGGGTACGGGTTGACGTCTACCCAGCACGGGTTGCCGGGCAAGGGGTCGGCGGGAGGCGAGGTGGGAGGGCCTTCGATGCCCGCCGGCGTGGTCGTCGTCGTGGTCGCGCTCTGCGTGCAGGCAACCGTCGAGCCGCCGTCGGCGGCCTTGGCCGTGGGAGCCACGGCCAAGGCGAGAATGAGGATGCTTGACAGCAGGACGAGCCGTCCAAAGTGGCGGAGCATGGCGGACGATGCTATCCGGACGGCCGATCCCGAACCTCGAGCGTTCACAGGAAGTTAACGATCGGCGCATGACGAATATTTTTACCGGTCGGTA
The DNA here is from genome assembly GCA_035603375.1 of Solirubrobacteraceae bacterium. Taxonomy (GTDB): domain Bacteria; phylum Actinomycetota; class Thermoleophilia; order Solirubrobacterales; family Solirubrobacteraceae; genus Palsa-744. Next base: position 4,065 of record DATNKN010000369.1, on the reverse strand, counting down.
ACACTTGACTTGGGTGCCGAGGGTTAGCCATCTTTAGGTCTTCAGGAAATATGGACACCTTCAGCTCATCGGCTGCGCACTACAAGCGTGGCCGCTGTGTCGGTACCTGGTCCCAGCGACTCCGCTGCATAGTTCACGTTTACGCTGCGGTGACACACGCTTCACAGCGGCGTAACGAAGTTCACTGATAAGACACAAGGATCTTTACCGGGGGGCAACAACGGCCTCAGCTCCAACTGAATAATTGGGCCTATGCCTGGGAAGCTTCGCAGCCAGGGCGAGCGTCTTGCTCGTCACTGGTGTCGTGCACTGAGAGGCGGACGACCGTGTACCAGTTCGGAGCCACTAGGTCAGTGATCATCGTTATCCTCGACTCCATCAAGGGGAAGAAATATATGGACATCGCAGCTCGGAAGCGATTCATCTTGGGCCCGCTTGTCGCACTGTTGTTTGGGCTCAGTGCGGTCTGTTGCATGGTCTTTGCGGACACGAGTTCCGCGGCTGTGCCGGCAGGCATCGATTGCCAGTCCTCCGACGGCAAGATCAGCGGACGCGGCTCTACATATCAGAACGTCTTGCTGAAAGAATACGCCAAAGTCTACGGCGAAGAGTTCTGCGGCAACGTCGCAGAACAATACACAGGAGATCCGGCCGGCAGCAATATGGTCGCCTATAACTACGCGAAGGCCGTTTCAGCGAGCCTCACCGGCTCGGGCAACGGCATCAAGGCCGCGAACTGTCGCACAGACGCGTTCGCGGGCTCGGATACTCCCTACAGCGAGAAACAGCTGACGGAACTTGATGGAACTCCGGGTGCGGCGGGCATCGGCGGATGTAGCCTTCCTTCCGGCTTTGAACCGCCGTTCACGCCCAACACGGCGCCGTTCCCCAACGCCAACGACATCACGGCCCCAGTCATGGCGTTGCCGGTCGGCGGCTCCGCTGTGACGGTTGCGGTGCACCTCACGGGGGGAACCGGAGGCAGCTGCCCAACGGGCACGGTGCCGACGACCCTGAAGTTCACCCCGGAGGAGGTTTCGCGTCTTTACGGTGGTGACATTACGAGCTGGAACGACGCCGAACTCGTCGCGACTAACTCGTCGCTGTCGAACTGCACGGGCCCGGTCACGCGCGTTGTGCGCGAGGACTCATCCGGGACTACGAATATCCTGAAGCAGTACCTGATCCGCGTGGACAACGAACGGACCGGTTCGGCCTGCGGCGTGATATCAAGCGTCATCCAGAAGTGGGAAGCGTACTTCACGACCAACACAGAATGGCCCGGTAAGCAAAAAGTCGGTGAAGAAGGCACCTGCAGCCCGATTACCACGGGCGCTTTGAGCGGCGGCGGAGAATTGCTCGCAAAGCTCAAGGAAACGGCGGGCGGCGTCGGTTACATCGACCTCGCCGAAGCTGTTGGCCAGGCGGGGATTGTGCTCGCGAGCGTCAACAATGCCACGGGGACCAAATTCGAAGCGCCGAGCATTGGCGGCGGACCGGCAAACTGCCTGTATACCGCGCTGCCTGCCCCTCCGGGCACCACAGCCGCGGAAGCCGTCGGGCTGAACCTCGAAGATAACTGGAGCAACAACAACGAAACGAACCCAGGCAGTCCCGCCAACCACGAGAACGCAACGGATCTGGGCAGCAAGTACCCGATCTGCGGACTCACGTTCGACATGGTCTACACGGGCCTGAACAGCAACAACGGCGAAGGAAAGAGCGCCATCAGCAGGCTCACGGCCGACCAGCGGCGGACGATCTACTCGTTCTTCACGTTCATCCTCTCCTCGGCTGGACAGGAAGTCCCTGGGAAGATCCACTACGCGCCACTGCCGGCGAGCTGGCTGCCAAAGCTCGCGGAAGGATTCCAGGCAAACTTCTAGACACGGACGTCTAGGAGGATATGTATGCGATCCATAGCAATGGATCTGCAGAAGGGGAGCCGGCTCAGCCGGCTCCCCTTCTTATGTGTCTAAAATGTGAACATCCCTTCATGCTGAACGTTCTCTACGCACATCTCATGTATCTAAAACGTGAACGTACACTCGTCATGTATTTAAAATGTGAACCTGCCCACGCGATGGCTTCCCTTTTGAGGAATGCTCTGGTAGAAAGAAGCCGATGACTATGACTATGACTATGAGCATCAATCTGTTGCGTTGTGGCCGCCGCGCCCTGAGGCTGACGGTCGTGGCGACGTGTCTTGGCATGCTCGCGGCAAGCACCGCGAGCGCCGCAACCTTTGTCGTTCACAAAACCGCGGAACTCGAAACGGCGGTCGCCTCAGCCAACGCAAATGGCGAAGCGAACACGATCGAACTCATGGCCGGCGCTTTGGCCGAAACCTACCAACCGAGCAAGACTTTGATCTTCACCAATACGGCTGGCACGCAGACGCTGGCAGGGCCGGTGGGCAAAATCGGTGAAGATACGCCTGGTGTCACGCTCAGCGGCAACAACGTCAAAGAAGTAACAGGAGTCTCTGAAAAAGAACTGATCATCGTCAAGGCGGGCGTGACGGTCACGCTCAAGCATGTCCTTGTCACCAGTGGTGGTGGCGGAGGGAACTCCGGGATCGTAGATGAAGAAGGAGGGACTTTGGATGTCGAAAACGCAACGATCTCCGGCAACACCGGCAGCCAAATCTTCGTTCAGAGTGACGCGACTGCCAACCTCACCAACTCGACGCTCTCCAACGGCCTCGAATTCGGCCTTATCGATGAAGGCACGGCGAACCTGCAGAACGTGACGGTCGTGCATAACAAAGAGAGTGGCATTGGGGCCGGCGCAGGCACGTTGAACCTGACGAACACGATCGTTGCCCTCAACGGCGCTCCGCAGTGCGGAAGTCTTACCGGTGGTATAACGAACGATCACAGTCTTGCCTCCGATGCCAGTTGTGGTGGCGAAGCGGCCTTGCAGAACAAGACACCGTTGCTGACGGCGTTGGGCAACGATGGCGGCTCTACGACGCTCTACTCGGAGAAGGCGGGCAGCCCGACGATCGATGCGGGCGACACGGCTAAATGCCCGGCGACCGATCAGCGCGGCTATCCGCGTCCCTATGTAGGGGGTACTGGGTGTGACATCGGGTCTGACGAGTACAGCCCGACGCCGCCCACGATCAAAGTGCCCGCGGAAATAGTCACTCCCGCCACGAGCTCGTCGGGCGCGGAAGTTACGTATAGCGTCGAAGCGACCGATCCCGGCTCGCTGGTCAAGAAATTGGAATGCGCGCCCGCATCTGGCTCTACCTTCCCGACCGGCACTACCAGTGTCGAATGCACGGCCGTGGACGGCCACGAAAATACCGCTAAAGCGTCCTTCAACGTCACGGTCAACTCGGCATCGTGTGCGGCTAGCCCAGCGATCGGTACGCAACCCTCGAACCAGACCGTCACGGAACCTGCCAGCGCTAGTTTCACGATCAAAGAGGGCGCGGTCCCCGCGAACTGTGCGGCCGCGACGATTCAGTGGGAACTCTCTACTAACGGTGGTACGAGCTTCACACCCATCACCGGTGCGACCAGTGCGACCTACACGATCAATCCGACGCACGCGAGTGAATCGGGTGATCAGCTACGTGCTGTCCTCACGAACGCTCACGGTAAAACGACGAGTACCGCTGCGACACTGACGGTCAATGCGGCGGCGTGTGCGGCTAGCCCGGCGATTGAGACGCAGCCTTCGAACCAGACGGTCACGGAACCTGCTGCGGCGAGTTTCACGATCAAAGAGGGCACGGTCCCCGCGAACTGTGCGGCCGCGACGATCCAATGGGAACTCTCCACGAACGGTGGTACGAGCTTCTCGCCTATCACCGGTGCGACGAGCGCGACGTACGCGATCAACCCGACTCACGCGAGCGAATCGGGTGACGAGTTGCGTGCTGTTCTCACGAACGCTCACGGTTCCACCAACTCCACGCCAGCGACGCTCACAGTCAACGCTGCGGTGGCGGCCTGTGCGGCTAGCCCAGCGGTCGGTACGCAACCCTCGAACCAGACCGTCACAGAACCTGCCAGCGCTAGTTTCGGCGTGAAAGAGGGCACGGTTCCCGCG
>DATNKN010000367.1:0-2632 GCA_035603375.1 Solirubrobacteraceae bacterium | reverse complement strand
AGGTGCTTGCCGCGATCAACGAAGTCGAGACGAACTTCGGCACCGACCTGTCCGTGTCCACCGCGGGCGCGATCGGATGGATGCAGTTCATGCCGGAAACCTGGTTGCAGTACGGCGTCGATGCCGTCAACGCCGGCTACGCCGATCCATACAACCCGGTCGACGCGATCTTCGCCGCCGCGCGCTACCTGCACGCCGCCGGCGCCTCCACCAACCTACGCGGCGCGATCCTCGCCTACAACCACTCCGAAGCGTATGTCGAATCGGTGCTGCTGCGCGCGCGCCTGTTCGCCAGCTATCCGCCGTCGGTGATCGCCACGTTGACGGGTTTGACAGAGGGCAGCATGCCGGTTGTAGGCGCCCAGCTGGTCGCCAGCTCGATCGTTCCCGGCGGCGGCGCGGCTCCCGCACCCGGCGCGGCATCGAGCGCGATCGGCGGTTCCTCGAGCGCGATCGGCGGTTCCTCGAGCGCGACCGCCGGCGCCACGGTGGTGCCGCAACCTGCCACCGGCGCCGCCACGGCTTCGGCGGCGACGCCGGCGCTGCCCGGCTCCACACCGGCTCCCTCCCCGGCCGTGAGCGGCGCCCGCGCCGAACGAGCGCTGAACGCGCCCGCGCCGCCGTCCCAGCTCTCAGAGCTGCTCGCTCGCCGGAACGCGCCGGTCGTGGCGGTCGAGGATGGTCGCGTGGTCGGGCTGGGCGTGTCTCGCAAGCTCGGGCGCTATCTGGTGCTGCGCGACACCTATGGCGACGTGTTTACCTATGCTGGTCTCGGCAGTATCGCCCCCTCCTACCACCTGCCCAAGCCAGCGCAGGTGCAGGTCGCAAAGGGCGCGCTCACAGAAGTCGAAGCGGGTGGCGATCCGAAACCGACTCAGGCTGCGAGCGCGGGCAGCCAGCCTCCGCTGACACTACATGTCGCCAAGCCGAAGAGGGGCGCGGCGAGGTCATCCGGACAGGCTGGCTCCGCCTCAGCAGGCTCCGCCGCGGGTGGTTCCGCAAGTAGCGGATCGGCGCCGGCCGGTGCCTCCCCGGGGACACAGTCTGAAGGGCAAGCGCTCGCAGGGAAGGTGCGCGTGTATGCGCACCCCGGCAATCCCGACGCGGTCGCGGCCGCTCGCGCGAGGGCCAGCGCGGCTCGACGCAAAGCAACCACGCCCGGCTGGATGAGGTTGGTGCGCGGCTCGGTGGTGGCTCAGGGAACGGTGCTCGGCCACCTGGGCTCAAATGCCGAAGAACCCGACGCGAGTTTGCGCTTTGCGATTCGTCCTGCCGGCGCGCAGAGCGCGGTCGATCCGCAGCCGATCCTCGCCAACTGGAAGCAGCTCCAGATCGCGCTGCACCCGCAGGGGGCCAAGGACGGGCCTGTGCTCGCGGGCGCCACCGCCAGCGACGCGTTTTTGCTCTCGAAGGCCGAACTGCAGAGCGCCGTGCTCGCCGATCCGGACATCAAGCTGGGCGCGTGCGATCGCGAGCAGGTCACGGCCGGCAAGGTCGGTCGCCGGTCGCTTGCGCTGCTCGTGTTCCTCTCGCGCAGCGGGCTGAAGCCGACAGTCGGCGAGCTGCGTTGCGGGCGCACCACCCACACCGCAAAGGGCCCAACGACAACCTTCCCGGCTGGCGGCACAGTCGCTATCGCGGCCGTCAACGGGATTCCGATCGCCGGCCACCAGGGAGCCGGCACGATCACCGACATCACGATCCGCACACTGCTCACGATCCCAAGCCAGTTCGCGCCGCAGCGGATCGTCAGCCTGATGAAGTATCCGGGCGCGCCGAGCACGATCGCGGCACCGGGCTACTCCACCTACATCGAGATCGAGCTTGCCGGCGGTGCGCGTGGCAGGTCGGCCAGCAAGGTTGCGGGTGGGCGTCTTGGCGGGGCGCACGCCGCGAGCGCGGCCGCGCTCGGCAAGAGTGCCTCCGCCTCCACCAATCTTGTGTTGAACACGACCGAGTGGCAGCGACTGGTCGAGCAGGTCGGCGGCTTGCAGCTACCGAAGCTGTCCCACAAGCCAAGCGCCTCGGCGATTCGCGACAAGCAGGCGGCGCCCGGCAATCGCGGGCTTGGCACCAGCGTGTTGCCCTAGCAAGCTCCCCGGGCCGGGATCGCGATCGTCGCGGTGCGCGTGTCCGGCGCGGTGCATCCAGACCGCGACAGGTTGTGAGTGCGTCATGTGGGGCGACGACGCAACGCTGGCGTCGCCGCCCCTCCAAGGTTGCCGCGTTGCGGCTCAGCCCGTGCTGCTGCTACCGCCAGCGGGTGCTCCGCCGGCGCCGTTGGGCCCATGGCTTCCACGCGCGTTCTTGAACGCGCCCAACAGCGTCGCGCGGCACTTCGTAGTGGCTGTCTTGAACTGCGGGCTTGTCGTGTCGATGCCCTTCGTGTCAAACACGGGGCCGTTGCCCGACGTGTTCGGGGCGGATATGTTCACGCCGTTTTGGCGCAGGCATTCCGCATACTTGACCAGCGCCGTCTTGAACGCGGGATTCTGTGCGAAGCGATTGCCCCGCCCGAAGCCACCGCCGCCACCGCACTTCTTCAGGGCGGCTTCGTACTGGGCGCGCGTCACGCCCTTGGGCAGTTGCGGCGCGCCGGCCCCGGCGCCGCCTCCGGGGAAGCCTCCCGCCG
>DATNKN010000359.1:0-9516 GCA_035603375.1 Solirubrobacteraceae bacterium | reverse complement strand
TAGTTCGCAAGCCTAGAATTCCGGCGTGCCCTCCCAGGATAAGCGCGTGCAACTGGATCGACCGGAAGCGGCTGCTGCCGACGCCCGCCTCGCACAAGCCAAAAAACCTGCGTCAGCGAGACACCCAACGTGCCGTGGGATACCCCGATCCCGACGTCGACGCCCTCGTGAGCTGGTTTGCCGACTGGTGGCTACGCTGCGGGCGCGATCTGATGGCCAAAGATCGCAAAGAGCCATGATACCGACGCGCAGCCGCTCCTCACGGAAACATCGGATTTGCAGGGAAAAACCGACGAGTTCGTTCTAGCGCACTCCGCAAGATCGCACCGACAGGCAGAGAGCCTCTGTCCAGAAAATCACGATTTTGCAGGGAAAAAGCCCAATCTCAATCGCCCAAAAGCGGGAGCGACGGGGGTCGGGTCCGGACTTTACCCCCCGATGACTACAGCATCGAGGTCTGGGCGGAGCCGCCGCGAGCCTAGGGCTCATAGGCGATCACTCATCCCGTTCCCCTGGCGATTCGAACAGGGCGATTAGCATGTTGAGCACATCAGCCGGGTCGCCAGCGTCGCGCAACAACCGCAGCTGTCGAGCAGCCGACGCCCGATGGTTAGGCCCGCCGACCGCAGCCAGCCGGCCGTAGAGGCGCCTGGCCTCCACGAGGGACTCGGGGCAGTCGTTGTGCAGCAAATAAGCATGCAGGTGGAGCTCGGCGATCGTGGCCAGAGGCCATAGGTCGTGGTCCGTGGGATCGCCGAGGCGGGTTGCCGCGAAGCGGACAACCGGCAGCAGCTCGCGTGCGTGTGCGATGTCCTCCTCGTTTGGTGTGACTCGCTGGCCACGTAGGCGCAGTAGTGCCAGAGCGACAATTCCGGGATAGTAGTTGCCAGGGTCACGGCGAAAGCCAGCGAGGTACGCATCAATCGCCACCTCGAGTTGCACGTCCGGTGCCCGTCCGGTCGCCAGAGCCTCCTCGACCCTAGCCTTCGCCGCGCTACCGAGCAGACCAAACGTCTCCCCACTCGGCCCGCTGCGAATCAACAGAGCGCGTAGGCGCTGTTCAGCGCACTCAAGGCGCTCCCCGCGCCCGTCTTCTTGATCGGAACGTATGAGTGCGTGGGCATATTGCTGCTGCAGACGTACGTGCTCCATGCCGGTGTCGCGCTCCGCGAGCGGGCAGAGCACGCTCGCGGCGGCGGCGTGGCATCCAGTGCTGATCAGTGCGAGACCGATCTGCTCGAGTAGCGGATGTCGCGCTCCCTCCGCAAGCTGAGCGTCGTCTCGGACGACCGCCGCCATGCGCTGCAGCCCTTCCGAGTCCCGGAGGTCTGCAGCGAGGCTAATCGCCTCAATGTGGCGCCGAACCTTATCTTGCGTCTCATCGGGTGAATTGAGCTCGAGCCGCAGCTCGGGCAACGTAGGGAACGTCGCAAAGACCGGGCTGTCGACGCGATCCTCCGAAACTGCCTCCAGGAGGTTACGCAGTAGCTGGATGCCCGCGACTGCGTCGTCGTCGTCGACAGTGAGCTCGTCGCGCTGATACTCGTGCACACGCGCGTGAGACACGTCGAAGGGCGGTTTCGTGCCCTTCGGCCGCAATAGGATCGTGCCTGTGCGACGCCAAGCGTGCCGAACGCCGACCTCCCACATCACGTTGGCGTTGAGCGTCGCTAGGTCCGCCACGACGACCTCGGCGGCGTTAATCGCGCGCAGCATCGTGAGGTCGATGACCTCAAGCAGCGCCTCCGCGTCGGCACGTACAGGCTGGTAGCCGCTGTCGATGAGTGCGGGCAGGATGATTCGCTTGTATGTAGCGTCGGCCTCATACTCGTTCCAGCCGCTTATCGGGTCACGCCGGCGCCCAAAAGGCATCGCCACGAACGCCGTAGGCGTCTCTGTGTGCCGCCGGCTGGGGTCGAGTCGCAGGACCAGCTGCTCTCGCAGTTCCTGGGCACTCGCAAGAGCGGCACTGTGGTCGACGCCGTCCCGTGTCCCCGACACATTTAGGCCGACGATTGGCTCGTCATCTGCCGCCTCACTGTCCGCCTTGGAGCGGATCGCCGTTGTCACCGCCTGATATGAATCGGTGTCGTTCTCACACCGGGGAACCTCGATAACATCGACTCGCTCGTGGTCCACAAGGCCATCAAAGAGCCGCTCCCATTCGGCGCCACGGCCGGCGACCGAGCTCTCGCGAAACTCGGACACTGTTCCGGCCAACACGACCTTCGCGGCGCTGCGGCTCTTAAGCGCAGCCTCAATGACCAGCAGGTCGGCCCCCGCTGCAGCGCTGCCGACAACCAAGCGCGGGTGCAGGTTAGTGATGAGCCGCTGGACCTGGTCACGCACATACTCGATGTTGTCGTCGGGGAACTCAACGGGTCCCGGTAGACGACCCGCGTAGGAAAGGATCACCGCAAGATCATGGCAGGCGACATGACGAGATCTCCGTACCATTGCCACGCTCCCGTGCGCCACGGGTCGGTGTCGACGACGCCCTACTCGGTGGTTGTGCGCACTAACGACGTCCGAGGCATGGGTTCGACTTTCGCATGATGAGCGACCGCGAACTGTTCGTAATCATGCCGTTCGGCGTGCGCGATGCCGAGCACGTGCCTACCGGTCGACTGGACTTCGACGGTGTCTATCAGGCGGCGATTCGTGAGGCTGCGACGGCTGCTGGCTGGAGCGTCAGCCGCATTGATGAGCTGGTGGCTCCGGGGACCGTCGGCACTCAATACCTGGAGCGCATTCTCGCTGCCGATCTCGTACTCGCAGACATCAGCGTCCCGAACGGGAATGTCTACTACGAGCTTGGCGTTCGGCACGCGGTGACCGCTGCGGGAACGCTGCTGATTGCCGCTCAGGAGACCATCATTCCGTTCGACCTCAGCTCGCATCGTGTCCTCTTCTATGAGAACGACGCGGCTGGCTGGGCCGAGCTGCAGAGACGGCTGTGCGACGCACTCAAGACGTTCGATCCCGAGGTTTCGGACAACCCCGTCCGTAGCTACCTCGAGCGAGTGGGGCTGCAGACGAGCCCAACTGCGGACTCCTCAACCTTCGAGCGCGATTTCGCAGGACGCATCGACCGTGCTCGCAACCGTGAGCAGCTCATAGCCGTTTGGTATTGGGCGAGGCCGCGCGGCCCGTTGCCCGTAGCACCACTCCAGGCGCTTGCTTCCCGGCTCGCCGACTTCGGGGAATGGGAACTGGCTGCCGAGGTGCTCCGGACGGCGGCCGGCAGTCGACCGGATGACTTCGAGATTCACCGCCAGCGTGGCTGGTACCTCCGGCAGCTTGGCGAGGCTCACGACGGGGAGGCCGTGGAGGCTTTCAACCGCGCGCTCGAGCTGAACAGTGATGACCCCGAGACACTCGGAATGCTCGCGGGGCGCCTGAAGCGCCGCGGGGAACTCGAGGAGGCGCTCGGCCTCTACGATCGCGCTGCGCAGGTCGCGCCAAACAGCCTCTACATCGCTGTCAACAGGGCGGCGGTGAAGGTGCTGATCGGTGGCCTTCTAGAGGAGGCCCTGGAGGACTATGGCGTTCTCGTGGAGCGCCTTCGCGGGGAACAGACCCTTCGGCCCTTCGATGAGTGGGACGAGCTCGTCCTCGGCGAGGCGCTTTTCGCACTCGGAACCGACGATGCCGCAACTGAGCATTACGGCATGGCAATGCGACTCTCGACCTCGCCCAAGCCGCTCGAGTCCGCTGCCGACCAGCTCGGGATGTTCGAGCGATCGGGGTTCCGTGCCCAGGCAGCTCGGCGTCTGCGCCGGCTGCTCGAGAGCGGCTGGGTCGAGGGCACTACTGCGTCGGTGCACGAGCGAGATGCCGCCTCACTGACGACAGAACGGCCCGGCCCCATACTGCTGCATCTGTCTGACGTGCACTTTGCTGGACAGGGCGAGCTCGGCCAGCCCGACGCGCGACATCGGTTCTTCGATGGGCCGGATACGCAACCGCTGATTGAGGAGCTACGCCGAGAGCTCGTCGCTGGCGACATTGCGCTTGAGTTGCCAGCGGACCGCCTGCATGTCGTGGTTTCCGGCGATCTCGCATGGACCGGAAGCGAGGAGGAGTTCGCCCAAGCGCAGGACTTCCTCGAAGGGCTAGTCGGCATGCTCGGCATCGAGCGAGAGCGCATGCATCTCGTCCCCGGCAACCACGATCTCAACTGGCACCTCTCGAAGGCCAACCGGGACCGGCGGCTCGACAATTATTTGCGCCTGCTGGTTGGCTTCTACGGTGAGGATGTCGTACGTCATCGCTACCCCTTGATTGCCTGGCCACTGCAGTACGCCGGTCCGCCACCCGACGCGCACCAACTAGTGAGCATTTGCTTCGACGAGAAGAACGCAATGCTGCTTTGCGGCCTGAACAGCTGCGTCCTCGAGGATGAGCAGCATCACTATGGCTATGTCGGACAGCGCCAACAGAAGGAGCTGCGGCGCCACCTCTCAGCGCTCGATCTGCCTGTCGACCTCGTGCGCGTGGCGGTTATGCACCACCATCTCCACCCCTATCCGGAGTTCCTCATGGCACGGACCGACCAGGAGGTCTTTGTGGACCTCTCCATCGTGCGTGACGCAGGAGCGCTCGAGCGAGAGCTCGAGCAGCTTGGCTTCGACCTGGTCTTGCACGGTCACAAGCACAGGCCACAGCTCCGCGAGACCCGGGTCCGGGAGGTCGGCGCGCAGAAGGGCGACCGTCGGCCGTTGATCGTCTGCGGAGCAGGCAGCGTGAGCTGCACCCAGCTCGAGCACGCCCAGGCCAATCAGTACCAGTGCATCAACGTAGTCCGCGTCCCACGCGAGACTGACGCCGAGTTTATCCGGCTCACATGGCGTGAGCTGCCAGTTGAGGCGGGCGCCGACTGGGCTACCGTTCAGACCTGGTCAATCCTCGGATAGAGCGACTGTCGTCGGGCTCAACTCCTGTTAGTAGGACCTAGAAAGCGCTCTCGCGATTGGGGGACCCCACGCGCTGAACCTCACGCATAGCAGCGCCCGCGGGTTGGCCCGATGCTAGGCGTGCGAACATCCGGTTGATGCGGATCGCGATCACTGGGGCCCACGGTGTGGGCAAGAGCACGCTTGCTGCACGCATTAGCGAAGCCCTCGGCTTGCCCGAGCTGCCGACCCCGGGACGGGCCCTTGCCGCGCGAGGTCTACCGGTGAACGAGACCGCGACCGTCTCCAGCCAGCTCGTAGCGTGGCTGCTCCAGTTCCGTCTGGAGCGCGAGCGCTCTGCCTGGGTCGCCTCGAGGTCGCTGATCGACGTGTGGGCCTACACGGTCCTCGCGGCCGCCAGGTATGAGCAGGACCCGGTCGAGGCCGCGCTGCTGCAGGAGCTTGCTCGCGTGACTCCTCTTGCACTCACTGGCGCCTATGACGCCCTGATTTACGTCCCGGTTGGGATCGCGCTGATATCCGATGAGGTGCGCTCCGCTGACGCGACGTTCCAGCGAACGACCGACGAGGCGATCCGCAACGCACTCTCAGGCTGGAGCATCCCTCACGTGACGATCGATGTGCGCGACAGCACCGCTGTCGCGACTCTGGTCGGCCAGCTTGCAGACGCGTGTATCCCAGGAGGCTCGACGTGAGCACGATCCTCCATCTGTCTGACCTCCATCTCGGCAGGCCGGCCGACCACCAGCTGCTCGACGATCACAAGAGCACAATTGGCAAGGGGGATCAGCAATCGACCAGCGACCTGCTCAGTGCGACGCTCGAGGCCCTGGACGCAGACGGACGTCTAGAGGATCTCACCGCCGTGGTGGTGAGCGGAGACCTGACCAATCGCGCAGAAGGAGATGAGTTCTCCGAGTTTCGGGGACTGATCGCGAACATCAGCAAGCGGGTCGGCGCCGGCAACGTAGTCGTCGTGCCTGGCAACCACGACGTGCCGAAGGAGCATGGGCCCGAGGACACAAAACGCTATGAGCGCTTCAACGCGGTGACGCGCAACAGAGGTATGACGACTCCCCTGCTCGACGGCCTCGACTTCACAGCAAAGGGCCACCTGAATTCCGCGGCGGGAGCGCACCCCCACGTGGTCGAGCACGACAATCTGGTGATCGTTCCGATCAACAGCAGCCAATTCTGCTGGGGCCTTGAGGAGATCACCTCGGACGACCTGGACAAGGCGGCGGCAGCAGGCCTGGGGGAGCTGATCGAGCACCTTCGCCGCCACGACGTTGCCCGCGTCTCAAACGCGCAGATGCGTGCGCTCGAGAGATATCTCGGCCAGCGAGGGATACAGCCCCGCAAGGCGAGGGACCGGCGCGTGCGAATCGCGGTGCTGCACCATCAGCTGCTGCCGGTCGGTACGCGGGAGGAGATGAAGGCGTTCGAGAGCCTCACGAACCTCGGCGCGGTCCGGGCGCTGCTTCGCGAACTGCAGATCGACGTGGTGCTACATGGCCACAAGCACACGAGCACGCTGTATTGGGACCACGTACCCTCTGGCGAAGCGCTCAGCTCCCCGGCGCATCGGATGCTAGTCGTGGCCGCGCCCGGGAGTTTCGCCCCAGGCGCTCCGGTGGCGCGTTTGCTGCGTGTCGGCGAGCGCGAAGACGCGCGCGACATTCTGGTGGACACGATTCTGGCGCCCGCGGGGGCGGGCGGCAAACCCGAGAGCGAGCATACTCGCGCGCGGCTGTGGCAGCGGCCCACCAAGGAGCCGTCAGATGCGGTCGTAGTACGTGGAGTGAGCGTGAGCGAGGTCTACGGCCGGCTGCAGTCGCTCCTCGAAGACCGGCCAGACGGGGAGCCGCTGCGTGATGTCCTGTGCGAGGTCGAAGATCCCAAGGACGCGGGGTCCGTGCCGGCGGACTATCCCGAGCCTGCCGGGGTGACTGACGTGCAGGCATGGCTAACCGAGCTCGTCGAATGGTGGCAGAAGAAGGACTCGCAGTTGCTTGACTGGGCGACGTTCAACCATGGCGAGCGGATCTACCGCCGTTGGGGCGATCAAGCGCGACATGCAGCAGAGACGCTGCGCTCTGCTGCGGTCGGGCAGAAGGCAACGACACGCGCGGTGATTGTGCTCTACGACCAAGCCAAGGACACGCGCGAGCAGCGCCAGGGTGTTGAGCCTTCCTTTCCATCGTTCGTGCTCGCCCAGCTTCAGATCGCCAGGACGGGCGGCACTGTCCGCCTGGACTGCACGGGCTACTTTCGGAAGCAAGAGATGCGCTACTGGTGGCCGATCAACGTGGCCGAGCTTGCGTGCGTGCAGAAGGTGGTGCTGGCGGATTTGCCGGACGAGGCGAAGGTCAAGCGCGGGCGGTTGCGCACGTTCACGGCGTTCGCCGAGGTCGAGGAGCGTCTTCCGGCTGTTGCGGTGCCCGCCATCGACCGCGCGGTGGACCAACGGCCGCGGCGACTATGGGAGATGGCGGTCGGCGTAGCGCATCCGCCCAGGTCGAAATCGGGGTGCAAGCAGGTGCGCGAACTGTGGGAGGCGCATCTGCGCGAGCTCGACCCTGCCGGCGGCGAGAGCGGGCGTCGTCCGCGGATCTCCTACCGTGGCCTGGCTCGGGTCAGTGAATACCTCCAATGGCTTGGGGCTGACAGCCAGCCAGTCGGGAAGGCCACCGGGCGCCTAGCGGATCTCTACAAGGGCCTTGCTGGGGGGGACCCGAGCGGACCGCAGGAGCTAGCACCGACGATCGAAGCAGACCTCACCGAGCTTCGGGAGGCCCTCGATAAAGCGCTGGGCCCGGTCTCTGGCTGATGCGTCCCCCGACCGTGGCATCCTTGAGTCGATGAGCGAGACCGAGCCAAGCACATCAGTACGGTGGGCGCTTCAGGCCGCCCGTTGTGCCGGAGATGTCGCGAACTATTGTGACCATGCCGAGCACAACGAGGCGACCGAGCGCGAGTGGGTCCTCCACGCCGCACGGAGTCTGCGCAGCCTGGCGTGCGAGATCGCCGTATGCCATGGCGTGGATCTGCAGGAGCGCTATGCGGCACGTTTGCGGGCGGTTGAGGAGCGCAATCCCCTGTGCTCCGAGGAGTCCCCGGACGGTGCGCTGCTCGCGCTGGAGGCTCGAACCTGGCGGGATCTTCAGCTCGTGCAGGCAACCCACGACCGCCACTACCACCCCGATGTGCTGGGGCTCTCCAAGCTGGGACAGCTACACCACTACGCCCTTCATCTCAGCAAGTTGGCCGGGGCGACCGCGGCGCTGGCCGAGGGGACATGCGACGTTGACGATTTCCGTGCGCGGAGGCTTCCGGACATGCTCGTCTTCGGGATCAAGCTCTCGACCGTCGTCGGTCAGAGCCTGCCGGAGACACAGCTAGGTAAGCATTCAAGTGACCGCGTCCTGACTGTAGCGTAGCCCTACAGTAGGGCGAGCTGCGGGCCGGGATGATGCTCGCGCGCCATCGCCGACGCCGGTAGCGCTCCGGCACCGCTGCAGGCGGGCACCGCGAGCCCCCACTTCGGCGGATAGAAGGGCGCGGGCACCGGCCCGCTGGGGGCGAACCGTGCCTTGATCCGAGTACGGTTGCTCTTGAGTGCCGGGAACTTGACGCGCGCGTACTTGTCGACCTCGCAGAAGAGGTTCTGGATATCGATCGCTTGCAGCCGCCGGCCGTAGAGGGACGGGAAGTCGATGCCCAGGCGCGCGAACTCGTGCTCTTGACGGTCGGTCATCCACATGATGATCTTGTGATCGCTGTAGCCGCTGGTGTCTGTGAAGCACTTCGTGATCCCGCGTTGCGCCCCCGGTCCTGCAACGGTGTACTCACTCTCAGAGAAGTCGCATAGCTCGCTGTAGTTGATGTCGATCGCGAGCTGGTAGGCCATGAATGAGCCGATCAGCGGGAACTGCAGCAGCGTCTCATACAGCTCCTGCAGCGAACCGACGCGCGCAACGGTCCTCGCGAGGTGCGCCTGCCCGATCATGTGCTCTGCAAGCGCGAAATGATTGCGGTGCTTTCGCTCGTGCCCGAACGCGCGGGTGGCGCACAGGATGAACGCAGCCGTGTACAGCGTACGTCCCTGCGCGAAGGCCCTGTCGAGCGTGTCCCCATAGCGTTCGGCACTGAACCCGGACCATGTGATCTCGCCGTGCTCGCTGCGAAGCAGCTCCCACGTCTCGGGCTTTGAGAACAGCCGAGCGAGCACGATCCGAAGCAGCTGATCCTCGGCACGGAGACCGTTGTGGGCGTAGATCACCTCGTGTATGAGCCATTGGGAGACGCGGTCGCTGGCCCTATAGGCGTTGCAGAACTTGTGTGTGCGTAGGACCTCATCGTCTGTCCACGGCGCGGGCAGCCCGGCGAGCCTGCGGAACAGGATGCGTTGGCGCTCGGCCGCCAGGTGCCAGTAGGCGTCGTAGACTTCCTTGCGTGGCGTCGGCCGCACCGGGAAAGCTTGTCATGTCGCCCCGCCGGAGCGCTCAGCGCCCGCAGTTAGAACCGCCCCCGGCACTTGAGGCGATCGCCTGGCCGCGTCCGGCGCGGAGCGCCGCGCGCTCGATCGCGGCCTCGAACT
>DATNKN010000334.1:0-5517 GCA_035603375.1 Solirubrobacteraceae bacterium | reverse complement strand
GGCGGGAGGACCGGCCTCCTCGCCGGACAGCTCGGACACGGCCCGCTCGAGCGCGCCGATGCGGCTCGCCAAACCCTGGATCGCCTCAGCGATCGGGTCGGGCAGATGAATCCAGTCGGTGTCGGGGCCCTCCGGGCGGCGACCGTCGACGCGCACCGGATGACCGGGGTTGCCGACGACCGTGGAGTTGGGCGGCACGTCGGTGATGACGACGCTGTTGGCCCCAATCTTTGCACCATGGCCGATCGTGATCGGGCCGAGCAGCTTGGCGCCGGAGCCGATCGTGACGTTGTCCTGCACGGTTGGGTGGCGCTTGCCGGTGGCAAAGCCCGTGCCGCCCAGTGTGACGCCCTGATAGAGGGTGACGTCGTCGCCGATCTCGGCTGTCTCTCCGATCACCACGCCAGAGCCATGGTCGATGAACAAACCCCTGCCGATGCTGGCGGCCGGATGGATCTCAACGCCCGTGAACGCCCGTGAGAAGAAGGAAATCGCTCGCGGCAACAGCGGCACGTTCAACGACTCCAGCGCGTGCGCCACGCGATAGGCGAGCACCGCCTGGATGCCGGGCCAGGTCGCGATGATCTCCGCGGGCGCCACTCCGCACGCCGCCGGATCGCGATCGCGCGCCACCTCCACGTCGTGGCGAAGCTCGCGTGCGACCCGCCTGACGGTGTCGATCCCGACCATGGGAAAAGCGTAGCGCCCCTACGAGGGCGCGAAGAACGCCTGGGAGATGTAGCGCTCGCCCGAGTCGGGCATGATCGTGACGATCCGCTTGCCCCTGGACTCGGATCGCTGCGCCACTTGCAAGCTCGCCCACAGGGCCGCGCCACAGGAGATGCCGGCGAGCAGACCCTCCCGCTTGGCGCAGCGCCAGGCGGTTTGGATCGCGTCGTCGTCGGACACGGGGATCACCTCGTCGATCAGCTCGCGGTTCAGCACGGACGGTACGAAGCCGGCGCCGATGCCCTGGATGCGGTGCGGCCCGGGCACCGCACCCGAGAGGACAGCGGAGCTCAGCGGCTCGACCGCGACGATCCGCAGCCCCGGGTTGCGCTGGCGCAGGTATTCGCCGACGCCGGTGATCGTGCCGCCGGTGCCGACACCTGCAACGAGCACATCGACGCGCCCGTCCAGCGCGCGCTCGATCTCCGGGCCGGTGGTGCGCCGGTGAGCCTCGGGGTTGGCTGGGTTTGAGAACTGGTCGGGCAGGAACACGTCGGAGTCGCGAGCCATCTCGCGCGCCGCCTGGACCGCCTCGCTCATCCCGCCGAGCGACTCGGTGATCCGCACGCTCGCCCCATACAGCTTCAGCAGTATCTCCCGCTCGCGGCTCATTCCCTGTGGCAACGTCAGCACGAGGTCATAGCCCTTGGCGGCACACACGAACGCGAGCGCGATGCCGGTATTGCCGCTGGTGGCCTCGACGATCGTGGTGCGACCCGGCTCGATCGCACCCTCGGCCTCGGCCGCCTCGATCATCGCCACGCCGATCCTGTCCTTGACGCTGCCTCCAGGGTTGAACACCTCGAGCTTGGCGTACAACTCGACGCCGGCCTGCTCTGCGGCGGCGCCTTCGAGCATCCGCTTCAAGCGAATCAGCGGCGTTCCACCGACAAGCTCCGCAATGTTGATCGGGATTGACCCCATATATCCCCGACAATAGTGGCTTGGGTCAAATGTGGTACATGCTCGCGCCCGCCTCGCGCGCTTCACGCTCGATCACATCGGCGATCGTGGTAGCGGCGAGCACGTCGCGCGCGGCCTTGGAAGCATCGGCGAACACCCCCTTCGCGTCGCGGCCGAGCGGACCGTCGAGCAGCTCGACGATCTCCAGCACGCTCACCTCAGAGGGGTCGCGAGCGAAGCGATAACCGCCCTTGACTCCGCGCTGAGAGCTGATCACGCCGGCGCGGCGCAGCACCGCGAACAGCTGCTCCAAGAACTGCACGGGCATTTCGCGACGGCGCGCAAGCTCGCCGATCGGCACCGGATCCGCGCCGCTTACACGACCCAGCTCTGCGAGCGCGGCCACGGCATAGGGGGACTTGCTCGTAATCGAGATCATCGCGGGTAGCCGCGATGCTACGCAACTGGCCGGACCCGCGACGCCGCGGGCCTCGCTACAACCAGCCCCGCTCGGTGGCGATCAACACAGCCTGGGCGCGATCCACCGCACCAAGCTTGCCGTAGATGTTGTGCAGGTGCGTGCGCACAGTGCTGGTGGAAAGCGTCAGCTCGTGGGCGATCTGCTTGTAAACCTTGCCCTCGGCGAGCCGCTGCAACACGCCCAGCTCGCGGCCCGACAGCGGACAGGGATCGACCATGCGCTGGCGCTGAGCGGTGGAGTTCGGCAGCTCGTACATCACGCGGCGCAGCTCCTCCGGCCCAAGCCCGAGCGTGCGCGCGACCGAGAGCATCTCGGCGGGCGCGACGGGCGCGCCGTGAGCGTAGTGGGCGAGCATGTCGGCGAGGCGCACGAACGCGGCCTCGCCGGCGGCGTCGGGATTGTGGTGGCGCTCGATCGTCGTCGCGATGCTCGGCGGCAATCCCCAGCGACGCGCGAGCACCCCGCCGACCAGCGCGTGGTCGACGCCCAGCTCGCGCCGTTCCTGGTGGATGCGCTTCTCCGGCGTCAACCCGTCCCTCTTGACCTGGGCGACATAGCCGGGGTAGGCGTGCATCAGCACGAGCTTGCCGACGTCGTGTAGAAGACTCGTGACGGTCAGTCGATCGCGATGCTCATAGCCAACCTCGGCGGCGAGCCGATCGGCGGTGTGCTGCGTCGCAAGCGCGTGCAGGCGAAAGCGCTCGGGCTCGGTGTCCCAGCCTTTGGAGCGCTCGAAGAAGTCGAACGTGCGCACTCGGTTGGCGATCGAGTGCACAGCCTGTGGCGTGAGCCGCTCCACGGCCGCCACGACCGTCTCGACGCGCTCGGCGGAGGCCTTCCCCACATTGGCGAGGCGCATCACCGCGATGATCAGTGCGACGTCGGACTCCACCGCCGTGACGATGTCGGCGGTGGCGACGTTGTCCTTGGAGATGACCGATAGCAGGCGGGTGCGCGACTCCGACAGCGCGGGGAACGCGTCGAGTGCCTCGAAGGCGAGCATCAAGCGCCGGCCGTGACCCTCGTTCTGGTGGCGCTCACCGGAAGCGCTCGATGTGGGGTTGCGCTCGAGCACGAGCGTCCGGGGTGTCCCGTCGCTTCCGTGCGTTGGCTTTGTCACTGTTGCTTGCGTGCCCATGACACCTTCTTGACGTGGGCGGCATCCGAGCCGTCCCAGGTGGTCGTCATGGGGTCCTATCGGCAACTGCAAGCGCATTGTTGAGCGCTGCCTCTAACCGGCCCAACACTGCTCCCGGCCCGCGAGCCGCGCGGCGCTCCCCGGCTGTCCGGAAGCGCGCCGCGTTCCTCAGCCGGCGAGCACCAGGTCGATGCGGCGCAGGGTCTCCTCGCGGCCGAGTAGCGCGACGCTCTCGAAGATGCCGGGTGAGATCGTGGTGCCCGCGATCGCGACGCGCACGGGCTGGTAGACCTCGCGCGGCTTGACGGCGTGCTGCTCGACGATGCCCGCGAGCACGTCCTGGATGCAGGCGACGTCGAAGCTGCCGGTCGCGGAGAGCTGGGTGCGCGCGTCGCCGAGCACGGCGCGCCCCTGCTCCCCCAGCCAGCGCTCGCGCGCGGCGCCCTCCGGTGCGATCTCGCAGAAGAAAAAGCGCGATAGCGGCCAGAAGTCGGCGAGCGTTTGGATCTTCTCCTGGCTGATCTCAACGGCGCCTTCGAGCAGCTCGTGGTCGGCTTCGGCAGCGCGTGCGGCAGTGGGATCGCTGGCGCGCAAATATTCGAGCACGCGCTCTGCCAGCTCGGGTACGGGCAGCTCGCGAACATAGATCCCATCCAGCCAGCGCAGCTTGGCCTCGTCGAAGCGCGCGGGGTTGCGACTGACGCGCTGTAGCTCGAAGCGCTCGACCAGCTCCTCGGTGGAGATCACGGTCGCGTCGTCGCCCGACCCCCAGCCGAGCAGGGCGAGGTAGTTGCGCACCGCCTCGGGCAGGTAGCCGGCGTCGCGCAGCTCCTGCACGGAGGCGGCACCGTGGCGCTTTGAGAGCTTCTTGCCGTCGGGGCCGTGCAGCAGCGGCAGATGCGCGTAGATCGGCTCGGGCGCGTCGGCGCCGAAGCCGGAAGCTCTGGCTGCCTGCAGCACGAGCAACTGCTTGGGGGTGTTCGAGAGGTGGTCCTCGCCGCGGACCACGTGCGTGATGTGAGCGTCGAGATCGTCGATCGCGACCGCGAAGTTGTAGAGCACCGAGCCGTCGGCGCGTGCGATCACGGGATCGTCGAGATGGACGTGTTCGAAGGTGGTGTCGCCGCGAATCGCGTCGTGCACGACGGTCGCCCCACCTTCCGGCACGTGCAGGCGCACCGCGCCGTCGTGCTCGTGCTCGCCGCGGAAGCCCCGCTCGGCTCCGTGCAGCTGCTTGTATGCGGCAACGTCGGCGGCGGTGGCGTTCGAGCGGTAGGCGTGTCCGCTGTCGAGCAGCGCTTGCAGCGCTTGCTGGTGGCGGTCGGCTCGCTCGGTTTGGAAGACCGGCCCCTCGTCCCAGTCAAGCTCCAGCCAGCGCAGCGCGTCGAGGATCTGCTCCACGTTCTCGGGGGTGGAGCGCTCACGGTCGGTGTCCTCGATGCGCAACAGCAGCTTGCCGCCGTTGTGGCGGGCGAGCAGCCAGTTGAACAGGGCTGTGCGAGCGCCACCGATGTGCAGCGCGCCGGTGGGCGATGGTGCGAAGCGAACTCTCATAGGATCTTGCGCCATGCTAGTAGCAGCGGGCGCTCGCGCGAAATCTCAAGCAGGGCTCGGCGCGTGCTGATCGGAGCCCACGTTTCCCCGGCGGGCGGTTTGGCCAACGCAATCGAGCGGGGTCTGGAGCGCGACTGCCGCGCGATTCAGATCTTCAACCAGTCGCCGCGCATGTGGCGACCGACCGCTTTTCGCGAGCGCGACGTGGAGGCGTTTCGCGAGGCGATGGCGGCCAGCCAGATCGACGCGGTGCTGATCCATGCCGTGTATCTGCTCAACTGCGCAAGCGACGATCCGGACATCCGCGAGAAGTCGCTGCTGTCTCTGACCCAGTCGCTGCGCGTGGGACACGACATCGGCGCAAACGGTGTGGTGCTGCACCCGGGGTCGGCCAAGACGGGCGATCCGGCCGCCGCGATCGAGCGTGCCGGGGAGACGATCCGCGAGGCGCTCGCCGAAAGCGAGGGGTGCCCGCTTCACCTGGAGAACACCGCCGGCGCGGGCGGCACGCTGGGACGCTCGATCGACGAGCTGGCGGCGCTGCTCGAGGCCGCCGGCGGTGAGCCACGACTCGGGCTGTGTCTCGATTCCTGCCACCTGTTTGCCTCCGGCTATGACATCCGCTCGCACGCCGGCATGGACGCGCTCACGAGCGAGATCGCCGAGAAGATCGGGCTGGAGCGTGTCGGCTCGCTGCACCTCAACGACTCGC
>DATNKN010000330.1:0-2138 GCA_035603375.1 Solirubrobacteraceae bacterium | reverse complement strand
GTCCCCGCCGTAAGGCGCTCGTGCTCCTTCATGGGATCTTCCAGCGCGCACGAAAGGTCTACGGTTTGCCGATCAATCCGGTGGCCGACATTGAGAAGCCACCGCTTCGGCACAGTGGCGATATCGATGTGTTTGGCCCCGAGGAGGTTTGGGCGCTGGTACGCGCGGCGACATCCGAACAGGATGCTGCGATCTTTCTGACGGCCGCGTTCACAGGCCTGCGACTCGGTGAGTTGATCGCACTGCACTGGCGCGACGTAGACTTCGCAGGCTCGGTCGTGCGCGTACGCGCGAGCTACGCCGGTGGAGCAATCACAGCTCCGAAGTCGGGGAAGGTCCGATCAGTCCCGCTCGCGCCGGATGTAGCGCAGGCACTCGCTCGGCTAGCTGAGCGAGACTGGTTCACGGGCGATGACGACTTGGTCTTTCCTGGCGAACTTGGCGGCTACCTGGATGGGTCGGCGCTCCGGCGCCGCTATAAGGATGCGTTGAAGCGCGCCGAGCTGCGAGCGTTGCGCTTCCACGATCTGCGCCATACGTTTGGCACGCGGATGATCGCCAAGGCGGATATTCGGCGCGTGCAGGAGTGGATGGGCCACGCTGATATTCAGACGACGATGCGCTACCTGCACTATGCGCCACGCGAAGAGGATGCGCGGCTCGTGGCAGAGGCCTTTCTGGTGGAAGACGCCTCGGGCGTAGGCTTGGCTCGAGACGTATGAATGGCTTCGAGGGCTTCCGAGACTCTCCGGAGGCGCCGTTCTATCGCGCGGGAGCGAGGTCCGCGGAGGCTACTTGGGCAGAGGCGACGACCCGCTTGGAGCGGATCTTGCGCTCGGCGGTCACAGATGCTCAATATCGCGCTGGCGCGATCACCCCTGAGCGTATCTGTACTTGGCACCGTGCGATCTTCCGGACGACATTTGAGCGCGATGCCGGCAGAGTGCGTGCGGACCACGAGCCGGTCGATTTCCCCGTACCTGTGCAGTCAGGCGACGAGATGCGCGACTTGCTGATCCATGGCACGCTCGGGCACTCAGCGATCATGCACGAGCTGCGTTTCGCATGCGAAGCGTTCAATGCGACTGCGAATGCTCTGCATGAATACGAGCGGACAGTCGAGACTGCCGAAGGTGTCGAGCCAGCAGCAACACTCTACACCGCCATTCTCAAGATCCACCCATTCGTCGACGGCAATCTTCGCGCCGCATACGTAGCACTGACCGTAGGTCTCGCTTCTCTCGGACTGCCAGCGGTCGACTTTCGATCGGTGCTAGATCGCCACGATGAGTGCATGGGCCGGGCGATACGAAACGACCTCCAGCAAACGATAGACCCGCTTGTTCGGCTGATCGTCGAGTTGATGTCGTGACGCTCCATGACCGCAGCAAGCGCTACCATCGAGACGTGAAGAAGATCCGCTATCGAGACTTGGATCTGCCTGAGGGGCTTTGTGTAGCCGACGGCAAAGGCGTTCGGCCCTGGGACGAGAACACCGCGAGAGAACTTGCGCTCAAAGGCATGCTGCTCTCGCAGGGCGCCAAGCGTGCGAAAGCGATGCTCAATGCCGCAGAGCGTCAAGCCGCCGTCTCGCACAAGTAGCAGCGCAGACGTTCGGGTAATAAAAGCACATAGCGACAGCGGAGCGGTCGGGTGCGAGCGTCAATGCACGGCCGATGGATAGCCGTTTCCGATAGACAAGTCTATCGTCGATCTTGCGGGTGACTGCGCGCGTAGAGTAGGGCGACTGCATGACTGGAGCGTGTCGTGTGCGTGTCGTGAATGTTGTCGCGGGGTGCGTCATGTTTTGCCTCGTCCGGGTCCGGTCTTACTTAGTGGATGTGGCTTGGCTGTACGGTTTCAGGCCAGCCACCCTGGCTGGGGCTGGTGGGGGTCGGTGCTTGACCACCCGCCCCCAACTTCGAGTGCGGGTGGTCAAGCACCTGAAGGAAGGTTGTGGTGGGGTGGCTGGCATGGCATGTGGATGGTTTGGTGGGTGGTGTGTTGTTGGACCGGGTGGGAGAGTGATGGTTGAGATGGTGTGAAGTGTGGTTGTTTGGTGGTTGGTGTGGTGTTGTTGTGTGTTTGCTGTTTGTGGGACGGATCGGGTCGGTCGGGCCACGGGGCCCCCTGGCGGA
>DATNKN010000319.1:0-4361 GCA_035603375.1 Solirubrobacteraceae bacterium | reverse complement strand
CGATAGCCTTATAGGTCCGGCGGATCGCCTACTCAACCGGAGCCCTCGGGCTCAACCGGGCCACGCACCAACCTTGTGTTGATGGCCAGTCCCGGTGGTTGGGAGTGTCATAGCCGCCCAGGCATAGACACGTTTTAAGTCCTGGGACGTAGTAGTAACCCGGTGATCTTTGTCCGGACCAGGGCCGGGAGGGCGAAAGCCTTCTCGGCCCTTCGTTTTCGTGTCGCGATGCGTCGAGCACCTCGCCCCCGAGGGGCGTCAGGCCCGACCGAGCTGAGCCATGATCAGGCGCTGCACCTGGTGAGCCTCCGGGACACTCATCATGAGCACCGCGCGCGAGTAGACCCACAGTCCCGCGAGCGCAGCCGCTCCCACGCTCACGATTTGTGCCGGCAGCGACACGCCGAGCAGAGAGTCCAGCGCGTACCAAACCGCGTAGGACACGCCCGCAAGCAGCGCCGAGGCGGTGCACACGCGCACGGTGATCATCGTCGTGCGCGCACCGTCCAAGCGCCCGTTGAAGCCGATCCGCACGCGACGGGCGAGTAGCGCCGTCATCACGATGTTGGCAACCAGCGTGCCGATTACGAGCCCCGCGATCCCCAGCGGCTTGTAGAGGCTGAGGCTGACGATGATGTCCACGACGATGTTGATCCCGGCTAGGCCCGTGGGGATCCAGGGCCGCCGTACGGCGAAGAACGTTCTCGTGAGCAACAAGTTGAGCCCGCCGAAGGGCAGGCTGAAAGCGAACCAGAACAGCGCGATCGACACCAAATGCGTGGACTGCGCGTCGAATTCGCCGCGCTGGAAGAGCAGTCGCACGATCGGGGTTGCCAGTACCGCCATGAACGCGGCCGCCGGGATCAAGAGCAGATTGATTTGGCGCATCCCCGAGGCCACGGTGCTACGCATCGCACCGACGTCCCTGCGCGAGGCCATGCGGCTCATCGTCGGAAACAGCACGGTCGCAACCGCCACGCTGAACATGCCCTGCGGCAACATATACACGCGGAAAGCGTTTTCGATCGCGCGCGGCGCTTCGTCGGAGACGAGCGTGCCGAACGCCGAGTTGATCAGCTGGTCGAGGTTGACGATCCCCAGACCGATCGTCACCGGCATCATCAGCAGGAACACGCGGCTCACGCGCGGGTCGTGCCAGTCGATCGTCATATGCAGGCGGAAGTCGATCCGCGCGAGTGCACCAAGCGCCATCAGCATCTGCACGCCCGTGGCCACCAACACGCCGATCGCAAACGCGTAGATGCTCGCTTCCCCATGGAAGTGCGGGTGCAGCACGACGAGGAACACGATGATGATCACGTTCCAGATCGCGGGGGAGATCGCTTGGAGGGTGAAACGGTCATAGGACTGCAGAATCCCCAGCAGCAGTCCGGTGAGGCCCAGCAGCAACACGACCGGGAACAGCACCTGCGAGAGACCCACAGTGAGCGACACCGTCGAGGGAAGGAACTTCGGGCCGGTGAACAGCGGCATGATCGTGCCGGCAGCCAAGATGAAGAAGGCCGTGACCACGCTGAGAGCGATCAGCAGTATCCAAAACAGCGTCGATGCCAGACGGAACGCCTCACGCTTCTTGCCCTGCTGCAGCAGGTCGGTGAAGACGGGCACGAACGCTGCCGACAGCGCCGCGTTGGCGAACAGCTGCGCGACGAAGTTCGGCACTAGGAAGGCGATCGTGTAAGCCGACGCCGCGGCGCTCGTGCCGAAGTAGCTCGCGAAGGCGATCTCTCTGAGCAGCCCCACGATCCGCGAGAAGCCGGTCACGATCGAGAACATCGCGGTGTTGCGCGCGATGCTGTTGGCAGGCCCCGGCCCCGCCACTTCCTCTCCCGTCTCAGAGCTCACAGCCACGGGGCGCTATAGTACGGCGCTGCGCGGCGCGCCCCGGCAGGCTGCCCGGCCGCACGCGCCTCTACACATGGCCAACATCGCATCCCAAAAGAAGCGCATCCTCCGCTCCGAGCGCGAGCGCTTGGAGAACCGCCAGTACACCTCGGCGATCAAGACCTACTTCCGTCGCCTGGAAGCACTTGTGAAGGAGAGCGACAGCGCAGCGATCGAGGCCGAGCACCGTCGTCTCGTGCGCACGATCGACAAGGCCGTCAAGCGCGGTGCGCTGCATCGCAATACGGGCGCGCGCAAGAAGGCGCGCGCGGCTCGTACGGTTGCCAGCAGCGGCAGCTGAGCGCCACCCTCGCACGACACAGTTCTCGACCAAAAACCGCGCAACGCGCGGGTTGTTGTTATCTCTTTTTATACCTCATACCATAATGACTACGATATGTAGCCATTTTAGTAGTAGGTATAAAATCGGACATGTATATCCCTAGCTCGCGTATCCTTAGCTAGCTCGCGATCGCCAAGATTGCCCGCAGCGCCAGCGTGTCCTCCTCCAACGAAGAAAGCGCCGTGCGCGACTGACTCAACTCAGGCCCTCCGCGCGTGTCCAGTTCCAGGTCGGCGATCCGGCAGATCGCGGTGCGCAGATTCTCCGGCTCGGTGCGCGCCACGTCGGCGATGAAGCGGTCCGCGGCGCGCGGGGGCATCCGCAGCGTGCGCTTGATCTCAGCAGGCGCTTCGCCCGCCTGGATGCGCACAGCCACGCCCTCGGCGTCGCGCAGGCGCTGGGCCATCGAATACAAGAGTCCCGGCAATCGCTCGCCCTGGGCACGTAGGCGCAGGTAGGAGCGCATCGCTTCGCCGGCGTCGCCACCAACCAACGCGTCGGCGAGCGAGAAGGCACGGTGCGCGGTCGAGTGGGCTGCGTACCGTTCGATCTCCTCCGCGCTCACCTTGATCGGCGCGTCGCTCTCATCGGCAGCCAGAGCGAGCTTCTCCAGCTCACGCAGCAAGCGCTGCTGGCGCTCTCCCACCTGTGCCACCAGCGTCTTCGCGGCGAACGCGTCGAGTGAGAGGCCCAGCCGCGTCGCCTGCTCGCGCACCCAGCCGGCAAGCTCCCATGGCTTGATCGTCGCCTCCGCCACGATCTGACCCTTGGCGGCCTTCACGACACCGTGCAGTGCGGGCGGCGCCTTCGTGCGGCCCTCCTCGCGCGCGAAGAACGCGATCGTCGTATCGGGCGGCATCGCGGCCATAGCCAGCTCGATATGCGTGGAGACCTCAGCCTCCTTGAAGCGCTCGGCGCCGTCCACCACGATCACGCGCTGCCCGATCGCAAACGTCATCGTCGATAGCACGATCCCAATGGCTTCGGGCGTGCCCGCATCGCCGGAGAGCACCTCCACGCTGGCCGCATCGCCGTCGGATTCAGCCAGGGACTTCAGGCGTGCGCGACGCTCGGCGATCGCGCCGTGGTCGTCGCCGTGGATCAGGTAGGCGGGCTTTAGGGCGGACACCGGGGTCGAGTTTAGGCGAGCGCTCCGACAGGCCGGGTTTGGGAAGTCGATGGCGTGATCCCGCCAGACATTCGGCGCTATATCGGTCAAACTTGGCCGCGCCAGGCGCAGGTAGGGGGAATCCCCTATATGTGTTCCCAGTCACACTGCGTAATCTCCCGAAGCAAGAAACTGGCTGGACAGCCAAACCGCCAGACGCCGGGAGGCACCCATGCAGACCTTCATGCTGAAGCTGGACAGCTGGCTACGTCGCCGCCGCGCAATCGTCATCGGAACATGGCTCGTGCTGGTGCTCGCCGCGGTGCCGTTTGCCGCGAAACAGAGCGAACACCTCTCCGGTGGCGGGTACACGATCCCCGGCTCGGACTCGCAGAAGGTGCTGCAGCAGCTGCCGAAGATCGCTCCGGGAGCACAGGCGGCACGACTCGCGGGAGTGCTCGCGCCCACGAGCGACGCAACGGCAAACGAGATGAGCGCCGCACTCGTGCGCCTGGACTCGGCGACGCAAAGCACGGCGTACGTGAGCATCTCCCCCACGGTGCGCACGCAGATCGAGCATGAGATTGCGGCGGCCGGTGCGCATCAGCGCACGATCGTGGTGCCGTTCGATATGTCCGTCAACGAAGAAAGCGCGACGAACGTTGCGACGAAGCTGCGCGGGAAGCTCGACCTGAACGGCGCCGACGATGGGCCGGTGGCGCTACATCTCCTTGGCCAGTCGGCACTGTGGGCGGGACTCCAGGACCTCTCCAAGAAGGATCTCGCGACTGCCGAGCAGACCGGCTTTCCGATCGTCGCATTGATCCTGATCGCCGTGTTCGGCTCGCTGATCGCGGCGAGTCTGCCGCTTGCGCTCGGCTTGGTGTCGGTGCTGATAACGGGAGCGATCATCTACTTCCTCTCGCTGACGATGGAAATGTCGGTGTTCGTGACGAACATGGCGTCGATGATCGGGATCGGCGTCGCCGTCGACTACTCGCTGTT